>NZ_DAIQNN010000005.1:0-88717 GCF_036788415.1 Rubrimonas sp.
CGGGGCCGATCGCCCTGATCGTCTCGCCCTCGATCAGCACGTCGGCCTTCCACGCCCGGTCCGCGGTCACGACTGTGCCGCCCTTGATCACTTTGGTCATTCGTCGGGGGTCTCCTATGATGTTCCGGTTCGCCCGCCGCGTTCAATCGCTGAGCGGAGGTCATTCATGCGCGCCTCGACGACAGACGTCGGCGCGTAGGGGCCGGGCATCCGTTCGACCACGTATCCTTCGGCGATCAGCCGCGCGCCCGCGAGTTCCGCCGGCTCGGCGTAGACGAACGCGATTATTGGCTTGTCGCCCAGCCCTCCGAGGCGGTTGATCAAGTCATCCACCGCTTCCTGTTTTTCGCGCCGGGTTAGGTCGCTTGCCCCTCTAGTCGGACGACGAACCAAGTCGGCGAAGCCGAAGCCGCTGGCGAATGCGTGCACATCCTCTTGCCCGGCTGGAGCAGGCGCGAGGATGCCGAACTTCTGGAGGCGCTTCCAGAGCGTACGCCCATGGCGACCTTGGTAGTAATGGCCTGCCGCGACCGAGGTCGGAGATGGGTTCAAGCCGACAAAGACGGCCTTGAGGCCCGGTCGCAGCAACTCGGCGAGAGTAGGAGTCGGTCGACCGTCGACGAGAACCGTTTCTCGACCCATCATGCGATCGCGGGGCTTGCGCGGCTCACCCCACCACCTCCGCTGTCTCCAGCACCGCATGCAGCAGCACGTTCGCGCCCTTCGTCGCCCAGTCCTGCGTGATCTCCTCGGCCTCGTTGTGGCTGAGGCCGTCGACGCAGGGGCACATGATCATCGCCGTCGGCGCGACGCGGTTGACCCAGCAGGCGTCGTGCCCCGCGCCGCTCACGATGTCGCGATGCGAGTAGCCCAGCCGCTCCGCCGCCGCGCGCACCGCCGCCACGCAGCCCGGATCGAAGGCCGGCGGGTCGAACTGGCCGGAGATCACGCTCTCGAAGCCGCAGCCGAGCGCGTCGCAGATCGCCGGCGCGCGCGCCATTATCTCCGCCTCCATCGCCAGAAGCGTCTCCAGCACATGGCTGCGGATGTCGATGGTGAACACCACCTTGCCGGGGATGATGTTGCGGCTGTTGGGAAAGACGTCGACATGCCCGATCGCGCCCACCGCGTTGGGCTGATGCTTCATCGCGATCTCGTGCGCCAACTCGGTGATCTGCGCGAGGCCCCGCCCGGCGTTGCGCCGCATCGGCATCGGCGTCGAGCCGGTGTGGCTCTCCTTGCCGGTGACCGTGCACTCGATCCAGCGCAGCCCCTGCCCGTGGGTGACCACGCCGATGTCCCTGCCCTCCGCCTCGAGGATCGGCCCCTGCTCGATATGCAGCTCGAAGAACGCCTTCATCTTCCGCGCGCCGACTTGCTCGTCGCCCTTCCAGCCGATCCGCTCCAGCTCGTCGCCGAAGCGCAGGCCCTTGGCGTCGCGGCGGTCATAGGCCCAGTCCCGGTCGATCACGCCGGCGAAGACGCCCGAGGCCAGCATGGCGGGGGCGAAGCGCGTGCCCTCCTCGTTGGTCCAGTTGGTCAGCACGATGGGGTGGCGGGTGCGCACGCCCAGATCGTTGAGCGTGCGCATCACTTCGAGCCCGCCGAGCACGCCGAGCACGCCGTCGTATTTCCCGCCCGTCGGCTGGGTGTCGAGATGGCTGCCCATGTAGACCGGCGGCGCCTCGGGGTCGGTCCCCTCGCGGCGGGCGAACATCGTGCCCATCTCGTCGACGCCCATGCTCAGGCCCGCTTCGTCGCACCAGCGCTTGAACAGCGCCCGGCCCTCGGCGTCGGCGTCGGTCAGGGTCTGGCGGTTGCAGCCGCCGGCGACGCCCGGGCCGATCTTCGCCATCTCCATGAGGCTGTCCCACAGACGCGCGCCGTTGAGCGTAAGGTTCGCGCCGGGCTCCGCCATCGCATGCCGTCCTTTCGGGCTGTGCGCCCTGCGCTTGTCTTTTCCGACCGGTTGGTCAAAAACAGACACGCCCCGTCGGGAGTCGTCAAGCGCGTTCGCCCGCACTCGCGCAGGAGACCTCCCGAGCATGTCCCGCGCCGCCGGCGATAGCCCCACCCGCATCCAGCGCGAGAAGACGCAAGCGATCCTCGACGCGGCGCTCGAGCTGTTCTCGGCGCAGGGCTTCCACGGCGCGACCCTCGACGCCATCGCCGAGGCGGCGGGGCTCTCCAAGCCCAACCTCCTCTATTACTTCCCGTCCAAGGAGGCGATCCACCGCGCCCTGCTGGAGGCGCTGCTCGACCGCTGGCTCGACCCGCTGCGCCAACTCGACCCTGCGGGCGAGCCGCTGGCCGAGATCGCCGGCTACGTCCTGCGCAAGCTCGAGATGGCGCGCGACCATCCGCGCGAGAGCCGGCTGTTCGCGCAGGAGGTGATGCAGGGCGCGCCCCGCATCGGCGACGTGCTCGCCGGGCCGCTCAAGGCGCTGGTGGACGAGAAGGCGGCGGTGATCGCCGGCTGGGCGCGCGCGGGAAAGATCGCGAAAGTCGATCCGCGCCACCTGATCTTCTCGATCTGGGCGGCGACACAGCATTACGCTGATTTCGACGCGCAGGTGCGCGCCGTGCTCGGCGCCGACCATGAGGGCCGCTTCCACGACGCCGCCCGCACGCTGCGCACGCTGTTCGTCGAGGGGCTGCGCCCGCGCTGAGCCCTATTCCGCAGCCATCCGCCCCGGGTTGTTGGGGTGCGTCGTCCAGTCGGCGTGGCCGGCCTCCACGACGCGGCCCGTGCGCGGATCGACCGCCCCCGCCGGCAGCCGCTCCATGGTGATGCAGGCCTCCACCGGGCAGACGTTGACGCAGAGATTGCAGGCGACGCATTCCGCGTCGATCACCTCGAACACGCGCTCGGGCGACATCGAGATCGCCTGATGCGAGGTGTCCTCGCAGGCGGCGAAGCAGCGGCCGCACTTGATGCACAGATCCTGATCGATCCGCGCCTTGGTGACGTAGTTCAGGTTGAGGTGCTGCCACTCCGTCACGTTCGGCACGGCCCGCCCGATGATCGCGCCGAGATCGGGATGGCCCTGCTTGTCCATCCAGAGTTCGAGCCCCGAGATCATCTCCCGCACCACCTTGAAGCCGTAGGTCATCGCCGCGGTGCAGACCTGCACGTTCGAGGCGCCGAGCGCGAGGAATTCCGCCGCGTCGCGCCATGTCGTCACGCCGCCGATGCCGGAGATGGGTTTTCCGCGCGTCTCGGGGTCGCGGGCGATCTGGGCGACCATGTTGAGGGCGATGGGCTTGACGGCAGGGCCGCAATAGCCGCCATGGCTGCCCTTGCCGTCGATGGTCGGCTCCGGCGCGAACAGGTCGAGATCGACGCTGGTGATCGAGGAGACGGTGTTGATCAGGCTCACCGCGTCCGCGCCGCCCTTGAACGCGGCGCGCGCGGGATAGCGGATGTCGGTGATGTTCGGGGTCAGCTTCACGATCACCGGCATGCGGGTGTTCTGCTTGCACCAGCGGGCGACCATCTCGATGTACTCGGGCACCTGGCCGACCGCCGAGCCCATGCCGCGCTCGCTCATCCCGTGCGGACAGCCGAAATTCAGCTCGATCCCGTCGGCGCCGGTCTCCTCGACCAGCGGCAGGATGGTCTTCCACGAAAGCTCGTCGCAGGGGACCATCAGCGAGACGACCATCGCGCGGTCGGGCCAGTCGCGCTTGACCTCCTTGATCTCGCGCAGGTTCACGTCGAGCGGGCGGTCGGTGATCAGTTCGATGTTGTTGAGCCCGAGCACGCGCCTGTCGGCGCCGTAGACCACCCCGTAGCGGGGGCCGTTGACGTTGACGATGGCGGGGTCGAGGCCGAGCGTCTTCCACACCACCCCGCCCCAGCCGTCGCGGAAGGCGCGCTCGACGTTGACCTTCTTGTCGGTCGGCGGGGCGGAGGCCAGCCAGAAGGGGTTCGGGGACTTGATCCCGAGGAAGTCGGAGCGGAGATCGGCCATGGCGCGCCCCCGCTCAGGCGTCGAGGATCATGGCGAAGCCGCCATAGATCATGCGCTTGCCGTCGAAGGGCATCGGCTCGGCGTGCATCCGGGGGTCGGCCATGATCTTCTCCCAGCCGGCGTCGCGCGCGGCGCGCGACGGCCAGACGATCCACGAGAACACGACGCTCTCGCCCTCCGCGAGCTTCACGGCCATCGGGAAGGACGTCAGCTCCCCGTCCGGCACGTCGTCCGCCCAGCATTCGACGACGCGCGTGGCGCCGAACTCGCGAAACAGCGCCGCCGCCTTCTCCGCATGCGCGAGATAGGCTTCCCGGTTCGCGTCGGGCACCGCCGCGACCAGGCCGTCGACATAGTCCATGCTCACCTCCCGCTCAGCGTTTCGTGGATGTCCATCGCCGCGTCGCGCCCCTGCGCGACGGCGGTCACGGTCAGGTCTTCGCCGCCTGCGGCGCAGTCGCCGCCGGCCCAGACGCCCTTGAGCGACGTGCGCCCGCGCCCGTCCACCGCGATCTTGCCGCCGTCGAGCTTCAGACCTTTCGGAGCGCCGTCGAGCGTCTGGCCGATGGCGCTCAGCACGAGGTCGGCTGCGAGCGCGAAAGTCTCGTCCGTCTCGGTCAGCCCGCCGGGGCCGTCCTGCGCATAGGCGAACTCCACCGCCTGCGCCGCGCCCTTGCCCTTGATCCGCTTGGGAACCGCGTTCGTCACGATCCGCACCCCGAGGGATTTCGCGTGCTCTTGCTCCTCGCGGCTCGCGCTCATCCGTTCGGGGCCGCGGCGATAGACGATGGTCGCCTCTTCCGCGCCCAACAGCTTCGCCTGCGCGGCGGCGTCGATGGCGGTCATGCCGCCGCCGATCACCACCACCCGACGCCCGACCGGCACGGCGGCGAGGTCCTCCGCTTGCCGCAGCTCGGCGATGAAGTCGACCGCCGGGCGCACGCCGTCCTTCTTCGCCCCCGCCGCCTTCAGCGCGTTGACGCCGCCGAGGCCGATTCCGAGGAACACCGCGTCGAAATCGCGCCGCAACGCCTTCAGCGACAGCTCCGCGCCGAGCCGCTTACCGGTCTCGACCGTGATGCCGCCGATCTTCAGCAGCCAGTCGAGTTCGGCCTGCGCGAAGCCGTCCGGCGTCTTGTAGGCGGCGATGCCGTATTCGTTGAGCCCGCCCGCCTTGGGCCGCGCGTCGTAGAGCGTCGCATCGTGCCCCAGCATGGCGAGGCGGTGCGCGCAGGCGAGCCCCGCCGGCCCCGCGCCGACCACTGCGACCCGCTTGCCCGTCGGCTCGGCGCGCGAGAAGGGATGCGCGCCGGTCGCCATCAGCGCGTCGGTGGCGAAACGCTGGAGCGCGCCGATGCGCACCGGCGCGCCTTCGGCGGCCTCGCGCACGCAGGCCTGCTCGCAGAGCGTCTCGGTCGGGCAGACGCGGGCGCACATGCCGCCGAGGATGTTCTGGCTCAGGATCGTGCGCGCCGCGGCTTCGGTCGCGCCCGTCGCGATCTGGCGGATGAAGAGCGGGATGTCGATTTCGGTCGGGCAAGCGGCGATGCAGGGCGCGTCGTGGCAGAAATAGCACCGATCCGCCGCGACCAGCGCCTCATGCGCGTCGAGCGGGGGCGCGACGTCGGCGAAGTTGGCCGCGAGCGCCTCCGGGGCGAGACGGCCGGGCGCGATCCCGGGCTTTCGGGGCGACGTGGCGGGGTGCGCGGGCGTCATGGACCTCTCCCTGTCATGCGACGAGCGGAAGTCTGGCGCCCCTTCGGAATTTTATCAAAAGGTAAAATATCGGGGGGTCCCGCCGGCGTCGGGCGGCGGCGCGAGAGCGCAGGCCGACCCGTGGGACTCGATTGACCAAGTTTTTCCTCCGAAAAACAAGGGTACCCACCGCTCGACAGCTGCTTTCAGGTCGATCTCCGCGCTAGAACCCGCTCAGCCCCTCGAAGTCGATTGCCTCGAAATAGGCGACCTTGTCGGCTTCTTGGGCGCCGCCGGTCACCTGCACGAGGATGCGGTTGTCCACCAGCGCCATCACCTCGCCGCCATGGGTGACGAGATAGCGCAACCGCCCCAGCCGCCGCACATCGCCCTGCATCGCCATGATGGAGGGCGTGGCGAGCATCGCGCCCATGGTCGCGACCATCGGATTGTCGGCCATCAGCTGCACCTGAAGCGATGCGCCGTCCCTCGCATAGGTCGCCGCGGCGGTCAGCCCGCCGCCGAGAAACAGCGCGCCGAGCGCCTCGGGCTCGGCGTCGGTCCTGCTCCAGCCGGCGAGCGCGGGCGGCAGGAACTGCGCCAGACCCTGCGCCTTCGCCTTGTCGAGAAGCGTCTTGGCGTAATCGAGCTCCTCCTTGGCGAGTTCCATGTCGCCGGCGCGATAGGCCTCGAGCGCGGCGGAGAGCGCGTCCTCGACCTCGTCGGCGAAGGCGGGCGGGGAGTTGAGCGCGGCGGTCATGGCGGCGGCGCAGGCGAGCAGGGCGGGGCGCATTGGCGAACTCCTAGGAAAGGCGGCGCAAGGATAGGGGCGCGGGGCCGGATGCGGCAAGCGGGGGCGGTTGAACCCGGCGCGGACGCTTGCTAGATGACAGGCGAGAGGTTGGCGCGGGCGAGCGCCTCGCCAACCCGGTCAGGTCCGGAAGGAAGCAGCCGTAACGAGCCCCGTTCGGGTCGCTGTCCAGCCTCTCACCCGCCTCACTTGCCCAACAGGTAGTTCGGCAGCCCGAGCACCAGCGAGGGGAAGGCGACGCACAGGCCCAGCCCGAACAGCTGCAGGAGCACGAAGGGCACGATCCCGCGGTAGATCTCCTGGATCGTCACCTCTTTCGGGGCGACGCCCTTGAGATAGAACAGCGCGAAGCCGAAAGGCGGGGTCAGGAAGCTGGTCTGCAGATTGGTCGACAGCAGGATCGTGAACCAGATCAGCGTCACCACGCCGATATTGCTCGACACCCCCTCGAAGCCCGCCAGATGCGCGCCGAAGTCGAGCTCCGCGACGATCGGGCCGAACACCGGCAGCACGATCAGGGTGATCTCGATCCAGTCGAAGAAGAAGCCGAGGAAAAACACCATCGCCATCAGCACGAACAGCACGCCCCAGACGCCGACGCCCATCGAGTCGATGATGTTCTCGATCAGCACGTCGCCGCCCAGCGTCTTGAAGACGAGGCTGAAGCAGGTGGCGCCGACGAAAATGCCGAACAGCATCGCCGTCGTCATCGCCGAGGCGTGCGACACGTCGCGGACCGTGCGCCAGTTGAAGCGGCCCTTGTAGACGGCGAGCAGCGTCGCGCCGAGCGCGCCGATGCCCGAGGCTTCCGTCGGCGTGGCGAGGCCGGCGAAGATCGAGCCCAGCGTCACCGCGATCAGAGCGATCGGCGGGACGAAGCTGCCAAGCAGCATCGCCACATATTCGCCGCTGTCGCCGGGGCCGATGTCGTCGGGCATCGGCGGGGCGAGCTGCGGTTTCAGCCCGGTCAGCACGATGATGTAGACGCAGTAGAGCGCGGCCAGCAGCAGCCCCGGCACGATGGCGGCGATGAACACCGTGCCGACCGGGATCGACATCAGGTCCGACATGATCACCAGCATGATCGACGGCGGGATGAGGATGCCGAGCGTCCCCGAGGCGGCGATGGTCCCGGTCGCCAGAGGATGCGAATAGCCGCGGGCGACCATCACCGGCAGCGCCATCAGCGTCATCATCACGACCGAGGCCCCGATGATGCCGGTGGTCGCCGCCATGATCGTGCCCATCAGCGTGACGGAGAGCGCGAGGCCGCCGGGGATCCGCCGGGTCAGCACCTGAAGCGCGTGCAGCAGGTCGTTCGCCACCCCGGATTTCTCCAGCATGGTGCCCATGTAGACGAACATCGGGATCGCCACGAGAACCGGGTTCTCCATGGTCGAGCCGAAAATGCGGTTGGGCAGCACGGTGATGCGCGCCCAGTTCATCACCCCGAGCATGTCGCCGAGCACCGCGAAGCCGAGGCCGACGCCGCCTAGAATGAAGGCGACCGGGTAGCCGGTGAACAGGAACGCCGCCAGCGCGACGAACATCAGGATGGGCAGGCTGTCAACGAGCATGGAACCCGGTCTCCTTCGCGCGGCGTCGCGCAGCGGCCAGCGGCGTCATTCGGTGCGGGCGATGTCGGCGCGGGGCGCGTCGGGCGGGACGAGTTCGTGCGTCCTGGCGTAACGGTCGACGCGGGGGCGCAATTCCGACGGGCCGTAGAGATAGACCCAGCAGCGCAGCACCGCCGCCACCCCGGTCGCGCCGAGCAGGATGAAGCCCACCGGCAGGACAGCCTTGATGATCCAGCGATGGCTGAGCCCGGTCTGCGCGGCGGAGACTTCGCCGGTGGCGAAGGCGCGCTCGGCGAAGGAGAAGCCGAACTTCGCGATGATCAGGCAGTAGGCGAACAGGAACAGCGCCGCTCCGAGCATCTCGACCCAGACGCGCATGCGCGGGCTCATCCTGTCGCGCACCAGTTCGATGCGGACATGCGAATCCATCACATAGGCGAAGCCGAGGCACAGCATGAACAGCGTGGCGTGAATATGCCATTGCAGTTCCTGAAGCTTCGTCGAGGAGAAGTAGAAAGCCGAATTTATGAAATTGGTGTCGAAGTCGAGGATCTTCCTCTGCGTCACATCGTAAAAAATGATGAGCATGAGCGGGATGAACAACAGGGCGGCGACCCGCCCAATTCCGACGACGACGCGCTCGATGTCGTCGGCGGCTTCGACGGCGGCGTGCGCCCAGCTCGGCCCGCGCCGGCGAAGCGTCATCGCGAGAAGCCCCGCCACCGCCAGCGAGAAGCCGATCTTGAGGAGAGGGTTCCAGTCGCGGAAGAAGTTGCGGGGATTGACGCCCAACGCCTTGAGCATCTCCTCCGCGCCGGCCTTCTCCAGAAAGAACAGCGACAGCGACAGCGTGAGGGCGAACAGAACGCCCGCGCTGCGCGCGCCGAGCCAGCCGGCGAAGATCGCCACGGCGAAGGCGACGATCAGCGTCGGTCCGACCAGCTCGACGCCCGCGAAGGACGCGCCGAGCGCCAGAAGGACGCTGACGAGGGTGACGATCTCTCTCATCTGGGCGCTCCCGCCGATGCGACCTCCGGCGCGGAGAGGGTTCCGCGCCGGGGGGCCGCGTTCAGGTCAGGCGAGGATCAGTCGAGGTAGCCGATCGCCTTCCACTTCGCGTAGTTGGCGCGAAACTCGCTGAGCGAATTCCAGACCTTGACGAAGTTGGGGTTGCTGGCGACTTCCTCGGCCACGACTTCGTCCCAACCGGCGCGCAGCGCGTCGAGGATTTCGTCGTTCCATCTGTGGATCGTCACGCCTTCGGCCTCGATCTTGGCGAGCGCGTCGAACTGGATCGCCTCGCCCTCGGCGAGGCTGTGCGCGACGTTGGCCTCGCAGACGGTCTCGATCATCGCCCTGCCCTGGTCGGACAGGCCTTCCCACTCGTCCTTGTTGACCATCAGGTCGAACATGGTCGACTGCTGATGCCAGCCGGGAAAATAGTAATGCTTGGCGACCTGGTAGAAGCCGAGATTGTAGTCGATGGCGGGCATCGAGAATTCGGTAGCGTCGATGGTGCCGAGTTCGAGCGCCGGGAAGATGTCGCCGCCGGCCAGAAGCTGGGTCGAAACGCCCATCTTCTCCATGACGCGCGCGCCGAGGCCGAAGAAGCGCATCTTAAGGCCCTGAAGGTCGGCGGGCGTGTTGATCTCCTTGCGGAACCAGCCCGACGCCTCTGGCGCGATGATCGCGCAGATCACCGACTTGATGTTGTACTGGCCGTAGATCTCGTCGAGCAGCTCCTGCCCGCCGCCGAACTTCAGCCAGGCGTAATATTCGCCGGCGCCGGGGCCGAAGGGCACGGCGGCGAACAGCGCGAAGGCCGTGTCCTTGCCGGTCCAGTAGCCGGGCGTCGACCAGCCCGCCTGCACCGCGCCTGAGGAAATCGCGTCGAACGCCTCGAGCGCGGGAACGATCGCGCCGGGCTCCTGGAACTTGATCTGCATGTCGCCGCCCGAGACGGCGGCGAGTCGGCGCTCGATCTCCTTGCCGAGCGTGCCGAGCTGGGTCAGCGAGCCGGGATAGGTCGACTGCATGTCCCAGTTGATCTTGTCCTGCGCGACGGCGGGCGTGGCGAGCGCCACAGTCATCGCCGCCGCGGCGACGAGGTTGAGGGTCTTCATCAGCGGGCGTCCTCCCTGAGGGTCCTGTTGGCCGCCGGACCGGTCCGGCGTGCGGCGGCGGTCTTTCCGTTCCACGTCCGCAAGAAGCGGAAGCGGGCGACGCCACCTTACGCAACATGTCTAAGCATCCGCCTGCGCCTGACGCAACGCCCAATCAGACCGGTTCGGAGGAAAACGCCGCGCCCGCCGCTTCGGTTCGCGCGGCGCGTGCGTCAGCCGTCGAAGCCCTCAACCAGAACGAGGTCCCGCGTCGAGGCGGCCCAGGCAAACGGCAGGATCGCGCGATAGGCGTCGCTGTCGTAGAAGGCGCAGGCGGCGGCGTAGTCGGGGAACTCGATGACCACCTGCCGGCCGCGCGCCGCGCCCTCCGCCGCGCGCTGCGCGCCGCCCCGGACCAGGAAACGCCCGCCGAAGGCGGCGATCGCCTCGGGCGTTCGCGCGGTGTAGAGCGCATAGGCCTCGGGGTCGTCCACGTCGATCCGCGCGATCACATAGCCCTTCGCCATGGCGCTCTCCGACAGACGCGGTCAGTAGGCGCGCTGGACGACGAAATCGACGATGTCGGCCAGCGCCGCGCGCAGCGGACCATCGGGGAAGGCGTCCAGGGCCGTGCGGGCGCGGGCGGCCTCCGCGTCGGCGCGGGCGCGGGCGTCGGCGAGCGCGCCGGTGCGCGTCATGATCTCGAGCGCCTGCTCCAAATCGCCGTCGCGCTGGTCGCGCTTCTCGATCACGCGCTTCCAGAACGCCCTTTCCGCTTCGTCGGCGCGGGCGTAGGCGAGCAGGACCGGCAGCGTCGCCTTGCCTTCGCGGAAATCGTCCCCGGCGTTCTTGCCGAGCGCCGCCGACGCGCCGCCATAGTCGAGCAGGTCGTCGGCGATCTGGAAGGCCACGCCCAGCGCGTCGCCATAGACCCGCAGAGCCTCGACCTGCGCCCCCGGCGCGCCGGCGATCATCGCGCCCGCCTTGGTCGCGGCCTCGAACAGCGCCGCTGTCTTGCCGCGGATCACCTCGAAATAGACCGGCTCGCCGCCCGACAGGCTGTTGGCGGCGGTCAGCTGGAGCACCTCGCCCTCGATGATCACCGCCGCCGCGTCGGACACCACGCCGAGCACCTCGACCGAGCCCGTCGCCACCATCAACTGGAACGAGCGCGCGAACAGGAAGTCGCCGACGAGCACGCTCGGCTTGGAGCCGAACATGGTGTGCGCGGTCGGCTTGCCGCGGCGCAGGTCGCTCTCGTCGACCACGTCGTCATGCAGCAGCGTGGCGTTGTGGATGAACTCGACTGCGGTCGCGAGATAGACGTGGCGGTCGCCCCGATAGCCGCAGAGGCGCGCGGCGGCGAGGGCGAGGATCGGCCGCAGCCGCTTGCCGCCGGCGCCGATGAGGTAATCCGCGACTTGCGGGATCAGCTTGGTGTGCTCGGACTGCATCCGCCGGGCGATCTCGGCGTTCACCTTGTCCATGTCGTCCGCGACGAGCGCGAGCAGGCGCTCGAAAGCGCCGCCTTCGGCCGGCTTGAGGGCGGCGAAACTTGTCACAGGGCGGCTCCCCTCAGCGAACGACGCTCGACGCAGGGCTCGCGGGCGCGCTAGCGTCCGCGCATGGACGAGATCTTGCGCACGACCGACCCGACGATGATCGCCTTCGCAACCGCCCTGCTGCGCGCCGAGGATATAGACTGCTTCGAATTGGACGTCCACATGAGCGTGCTCGAAGGCAGTCTCGGCGTGCTGCCGCGCCGTCTGGCGGTCGCGCGCGGCGACGCGTTCCGCGCCCGGGCCATCCTGCGCGACAACGGCATGGAGCCGGCGGAGCGCGTATGAGCGAGGCCGAGGCCGCGCTGAGCTGCGACGCCCTGCTGGGCGGACGGGTGCGGCTCTGGCAGCCGCGGCGCGGCTATCGCGCGGCGACCGATCCGGTGTTTCTCGCCGCCGCCTGCCCGGCGCGGCCCGGCGAGCGCGTGCTCGATCTGGGCTGCGGCGCAGGCGCCGCCGCCCTCTGCCTCGCCGCGCGGGTTCCGGCCCTTGCGCTGCACGGGCTCGAACTTCAGCCCGACTACGCCGCGCTCGCGCGCCGAAACGCGCTCGAGAACGGCGCGGGGCTCGTCGTCCACGAGGGCGACGTCGCGGCGCCGCCGCCGGCGCTCAGGGCCGAGAGCTTCGACCATGTGATCGCCAATCCGCCCTATTTCGCCGCGACGGACGCGCCCTCGCCCGCGCCCGACCGCGACGCGGCCCGGCGGGAAGGCGCGGAGGGCGTGGGGCTGTGGATCGACGCCGGGCTGCGGAGGCTGCGTCAGGGCGGCGCGCTCACCCTGATCCATCGCGCCGAGCGGCTCGACGCGATCCTCGTCGCGCTGGAGGGGCGCGCCGGCGCGATCGAGGTGCTTCCGCTGTGCCCGCGCGCTGGCCGGCCCGCGGGGCGCGTCCTGCTCCGCGCGCGCAAGGACCGCAGGGGGCCGCTGCGGCTGCTTTGGCCTTTCGTGATCCATGAGGGCGCCGCGCATGCCGGCGACGCGCCCGATTTCACCGAAGCGGCGCTCGCCATGTTGCGCGACGGCGCGCCTGCGCCGTTCTGAGGCGCAATTGGGCGGCTGCGCGGAAACGTCCCGAGCAAATCGACGCGACAATCGGATGACAGAACCGCGCAGCGGGTGTTTAATTGCGGTTCCGACAAGCAAGGAGGTGTCGCAATGAGCCTGACGTCGCATCTGAACGAACTGCGCCGCAAGCACGAGATCCTCTCGACCCGAATCGAGCAAGAGCAGCGCCATCCGAGCGCCGACGACCTCGCCATCGCCTCCCTTAAGAAGGAGAAACTCAAGCTCAAGGAGCAGATCAGCCGGATGTCGGGCGACCTGCACTGACGCGACTCGCGGCCCCGCGCGCCGCTGGCGCGCGCGGGCTACGGCGCTCGGGGCCTCAGCGCGACGCGCAGGCCGAGCGAATCAGGGCCAGCCCCTCGCGGTCGAGCGCAGGCCCGCCTTCCTCCATCTTCCTCGAAATCTCCGCGGCGCGCGCGTTGAGTCGCGCGTCGGCGACCTCCGGCTTCGCCATGGCGGCGGCTGCGGTTCGCGCGAGATTCGGCGCGCCCGGCGGCGCCCCGGTCGCGAGGGCGACGGCCAGCGTCGCGAGATCGTCCAGCGCGTCGCCCGCGGCGAGTGCGCGCAGCGCCGCGGCGAGCGGGGGATCGCCCTCGGCGCGCGCGGCGGCGCGGGCGAGGGCGGCGACCACCGCCCGCGGCGCCTCGACATCGGCCAGACGCGGGGCCGACAGGGCGATCCGCCCGCCCGGCGCGGGGACAGCGAGCGCCGGCCCCGCGACCGCGACGAGCCGCAGCGCATGCGGGACGGGCGCGGGCGCGGCGCGGTCGAGCCGTCGGGCCAGGGCCTCCATCTCGCGCCGCGCCAGCGCCCCCGGCGCGCACGGCCCATCCCCCGCATAAGCCGCCACCGCCGCTTCGCCGAGCGCCGCGCGCAGCGGCGCGGGCGCCGCTTGCGCCGCGCGCTCGCGCAGCGTCGGGCCCGCCGACCAGAGCCCCGCGCCGACCGCCGCCGCCAGCGCGGCGGAGATCGCGAGCCGGCGCCCGCGTCGTCTGCGGGGCGCGCCGGTCTCGCGCGGCTCGAACGCGCCCGAGACGGCGCGCAGCGCCGCGATCATCTCCGGCTCCGAGACCGAGAGTCGCTCGGGCGCGTGCGGATCGGGGGCGAGGATCACCGCGTCGCCGTCGCATCCCACGGCGCTCAGCGTGGCGAGGGGCCAATGCGCGAGCGGCGTCTCGTCGAAGCGCAGTATCGTGAGCGAGGCCGCGCCGAAGCAGAGCAGAACTTCCTGCGGGGCCAAGCCGGGCCGTTCGGCGTAGAGGCCGGGCGCTTCGAGAAGCTGATATTCCGGCAGAGCGGTCATGCGGCCGAAAATCCCCTGGCGGCGCCCAATCCTTGCGCAGTCCCGGGTTTAGCACATGCGCGCCGCGCGCCAAGCCGCGCGCCGGTTCAGGCGGCGCGCGCCGCAGCGGCGGGGTGGAAGCGCCGGCCCGCGACCGCCATCTCGCGCAGCAGCGCCGGCGGCGCGAAGCGGGGGCCGTGCGCCGCCGCCAGCGCCTCGGCGCGGCGCGCCGCCTCGGCTGCGCCCAGCATGTCGAGCCAGCCGAACGGCCCCCCGGTCCAGGGCGCGAAGCCCCAGCCGAGAACCGCCGCGACGTCGCCCTCGCGGATGTCGGTCAGGACGCCCTCCTCGAGCGCGCGCACCGCCTCCAGCGTCTGCGCGAACATCAGCCGGTCCTGAACCTCGGCGAGCGTCGGCTGGGCTTCGGCGCGCGGCGCGACTTCGGCGAGGCCGGGCCAGAAGCCGAGCCGCTTGCCCTTGTCGTCATAGTCGAACAGTCCTTTGCCGTTCTTGCGCCCCTTGCGTCCATGCGTCTCGACGAGGGTCGCCAGCAGCGCGTCGGCGGGGCTGTCGGGATAGGCCTCGCCGAGCGCGGCCTTCGTCGCCCGCGCGATGGACAGGCCCAACTCGAGCGAGGTCTCATCGGTCAGCTGGAGGGGGCCGACCGGCATCCCCAGCATTTTCGCCGCATTGTCCACCAGCGCCGGCGCGACGCCTTCCGCGACCATGCGCAGCCCCTCGTTGAGATAGGGGATGATGCAGCGATTGGCGTAGAAGAAGCGCGCGTCGTTGACGACGATGGGCGTCTTGCGCAGCTGGCGGACGAAATCGAGGGCCTTGGCGACCGCCTCGGGGCCGGTCTCGCGGCCGCGGATGATCTCGACCAGCATCATCCTGTGCACCGGCGAGAAGAAGTGCACGCCGATGAACCGCTCGGGTCGCCCGCTCGCCGCCGCGAGGCCGCTGACGGGCAGGGTCGAGGTGTTGGTGGCGATGACGGCCTCCGGCCCCAGAACGGCCGCGGCGCGCGCGAGCGCCTCGGCCTTCACCTTCGGGTCTTCGAACACCGCCTCGACGACCAGATCGCAGCCCGCCAGCGCGGCGTAGTCCTCGGTCGCGTTCAGGCGGTCGAGCGCCGCCGGGGCGTCGGCCTTGCCGGCCTTGCGCGCGCCCTCGAGAAGCCCCGCCACCGTCTCTCGCCCCCGCGCGACCGACGCCGCGTCGCGGTCGATCAGCACGACCTCGATCCCCGCCAGCAGCGCGACATTGGCGATGCCCGCGCCCATCATGCCCGCGCCGAGCACGCCCAGCCTGCGCACGCGCATGTCGGGCACGTTCGCCGGCCGCGCCGCCCCCTTCTCCAACGCCTGCTTGGCGATGAACAGCGTCCGGATCATCGCCTCGGAGGACGGGTCGCAGAGCACCTTGACGAACCAGCGCGCCTCGATGCGGATGGCCGTGTCGAAATCGACCAGCGCGCCCTCGTAGAGCGCCGACAGCATCGCGTTCACCGCCGGATAGGCGCCCCTCGTCTTGCCGGTCGTCATCGCGACGCCGCCCATGAACATCGGAAAGCCCGGCGCGGTGTAGGGCGCGCCGCCGGGCAGCTTGAAGCCCTTGCGGTCCCACGGCTTGACGGCGGCGTCGGCGCCCGCCGCGCGCGCCCAGTCGGCGGCGGCGGCGACCAGCGCCTCCGGCGCGACCACCTCGTCGATCAGCCCGGCGGCCTTCGCAGCCTTCGGGTTCGGCGTCTTGCCTTCGAGCAGGAAGGGCGCGGCGCCCATCAGCCCGAGCATCCGCACGAGCCGGGTCGTCCCGCCTGCGCCGGGGAAAAGCCCGACGAGGATTTCCGGCAGGCCGATCTTCGCGCCGGGTTTGTCGGCGGCGAAACGGCGGTGGCAGGCGAGCCCGATCTCGTAGCCGATCCCGAGCGCCGTGCCCGGCGCCGCCCAGGCGAAGGGTTTGCCGCCCTTGCCGGTCTTCGGGTCCGCGCCGCCGCGCTCGATCTTGCGCAGCACGCCATGCAGCGCCATCACGAAGCCGAACAGCGTCTCCGCCGGCGCCGCGCCGGCGCGCGCCTTGAGCCCGGCGAGGACGCGCAGGTCCATCCCGCCCGCGAAGTCCGGCTTCGCCGACGTGATCACCGCCCCACTGACCTCCGGGTCGGCGAGCGCGCGGTCGACGCAGGCCTCGAGCTCGCGCACGCCGGCTTCGGTCAGCACGTTCATCGAGGCGTCTGGCAGGTCCCAAGTGATGATCGCGACGGCGTCCTCGACGGCGTAGCGGAAGATTGCGGTCATGCTCACACCCGTTCGATGATGACGGCGGCGCCCATGCCGGCGGCGACGCACAAGGTGACCAGCGCCGTCGCGCCGCCGCTCCGCTCCATTTCGTCAAGGGCGGTCCCAAGCAGCATCGCGCCGGTCGCCCCGAGCGGATGGCCGAGCGCGATGGCCCCGCCATTGACGTTCACCCTGGCCGGGTCGGCGTCGAATGCCTGCAGGAAGCGCAACACGACCGCCGAGAACGCCTCGTTCACCTCGAAAAGGTCGATGTCGGCGATCTGCATTCCGGCGGCCCAGAGAACCTTCTCGGTGGCGGGGACCGGGCCGGTGAGCATCACGGTCGGCTCCGAGCCGACGCGCGCCACCGCGCGGATGCGGGCGCGAGGGCTGAGGCCGAGGCGGGCGCCGGCCTCTTTCGAGCCGATCAGCAGCGCCGCCGCTCCATCCACCACGCCCGAGGAGTTGCCGGCGGTGTGGACGTGGTCGATCCGTTCGAGTTGGGGGTATTTCAGAAGCGCCACGGCGTCGAAGCCCGGCATGCCTTCGCCGATCTCGCGGAAGGCGGGCTTGAGGGCGGCGAGGCTCTCCACCGTTGTTTCGGGGCGCATGTGCTCGTCGCGCGCGAGAATCTTGACGCCGTTGACGTCGCGCACCGGGATCACCGAGCGGTCGAAGCGGCCGTCCTCCCAGGCCTGCGCGGCGCGGCGCTGGCTCTCGGCGGCGTAGGCGTCGCAGTCCTCGCGCGAGAAGCCGTGCAGCGTCGCGATCAGATCGGCGGAGACGCCCTGCGGAACGAAGCCTGCGCCCGCGGCGGCGACCGGGTCCACCGCCATGGCGATCCCGTCCGAGGCCATGGCGACGCGGCTCATCATCTCGACGCCGCCGGCGACGTAGAGGTCGCCGACGCCGGCGCGCACCTGCGCCGCCGCGAGCATCGCGGCCTCCAGCCCGCTCGCGCAGAAGCGGTTGACATGCAGGCCCGGGACGGCTTCGTCATAGCCGGCGTAGAGGCTCGCGGCGCGTGCGATGCAGCCGCCCTGCTCGCCGACGGCGGTCACGCAGCCGAGGATCACGTCCTCGATCTCGGCGGTGTCGATCTCGGAGCGGTCGCGGATCGCCATCAGCGTGAGCGCGGCGAGGCGCAGCGCGGTGACCTCGTGCAACCCGCCGTCGGGCCGACCGCGGCCGCGCGGGGTGCGCACGGCGTCGTAGATGTAGGCGTCGGTCATCGGGACTCTCCTGCGAGGGCCTTTCGGGGGCGCGCGGAGGCTAGAAAGCCTCCGCCGGCATGTCCATCACCACCTCCGCGCCGGAGCGGATGCGCGCGAGCCGCAGGCCCGTCTCGGGCAGCAGCCGGCTCATGTAGTAGCGCCCGGTGCGCAGCTTGGCCTCGTAGAAGGCGGCGTCGTCGGTCCCTTCGGTCAGCGCGGCGCGGGCCGCCTTCGCCATCTGCGCCCAGCAATGGCCGATGGCGACATGGCCGAACAGATGCATGAAGTCCGACGAGCCCGCCAGCGCCGCGTTCGGGTCCTTCATGCCCTGCGCCATGAACACCTCCACCGCCGCCTGCATGTCCTTCGACGCCGCCTTGAGCGGGTCTAGGAAATCGGCCTTCAGCGCGGCGTCGGCTTCGTTCTCCTTGAGGAAGGCGCGGATCATGGCGAAATAGGCCATCATCGGCGCGCCGCCCTTCATCGGCAGCTTGCGCCCGACCAGATCGAGCGCCTGCACGCCGTTGGCGCCTTCGTAGATCATCGCGATGCGGGCGTCGCGCACGAACTGCTCGATCCCCCAGTCGCCGACATAGCCGTGCCCGCCGAACACTTGCTGCGCCTTCACCGCGCTGTCGAAGCCGGTGTCGGTCAGAACGCCCTTGAGCACCGGGATCAGCAGCGAGATCAGGTCGGAGGCCTTCTCGCGCTCTGCGGGGTCGGAATGGCGGTGGCTGGCGTCGATCAGCGTCGAGCCGGTCAGCAGGAAGCAGCGCGCGCCCTCGATCCACGCCTTCTGGTCGAGCAGCAGGCGGCGCACGTCGGGGTGGACGATCAGCGGATCGGCGGGGCCGTCGGGGTTCGCCGCGCCCGTGACCGCGCGCCCCTGCAACCGCTCGCGGGCGTACGCCGCGGCGCGGCCATAGGCGGCGGCGGCCTGCGCCAGCCCCTGCATCGCGACGAGGATCCGCGCCTCGTTCATCATGGTGAACATCGCGCGCAGGCCCTTGTGCGGCTCGCCCACCAGCCAGGCGGTCGCGCCATCGTAGCGCATCGCGCAGGTCGCGTTGCCGTGGATGCCCATCTTGCGCTCGAGCGAGGCGCAAGTCACCGCGTTGCGCGGGCCGAGCGCGCCGTCGGCGTTGACGAGGATTTTCGGGCAGACGAACAGCGAGATGCCCTTCACCCCCTCCGGCGCGCCGGGGATGCGGGCGAGCACGAGGTGGACGATGTTCTCGGCGAGGTCGTGGTCGCCCGAGGAGATGAAGATCTTCTCGCCGGTCAGCTTGTAGGAGCCGTCGGGCTGCGGTTCGGCGCGGGTGCGCAGGAGGCCCAGATCGGTGCCGCATTGCGGCTCGGTCAGGTTCATCGTGCCGGTCCACTCGCCGGTGACGAGCTTCGGGATGTAGGTCGCCTTCTGCTCCGGCGTCCCGTGCGCCATCAGGGCGGAATAGGCGCCGTGGGTGAGGCCGTTGTACATCATCAGCGCCATGTTGGCGCCGCTGTGCATCTCGCCGACGGCCAGCGCGATCACGTTGGGCAGGCCCTGACCGCCATATTCGGGGTCGCATTCGAGGGCGGGCCAGCCGCCCTCGCGCAGCGCGTCGGCGACGGCGGCGAAGCCCTCGGGCGCGCGCACCACCCCGTTTTCGAGCACGCAGCCGCGGTCGCCCGGCGCGTTGGTCGGCGCGATCACCTCTGCAGCCAGACGGCCCGCTTCGCCGAGGATGGCGTCGGTGGTGTCGGGCGTCAGGTCGGCGTAGCCATCGATCTCGGGGCGCGCGTCGATGCGCAGCACTTCGTGCAGCAGGAAGCGGAAGTCGCGCAAGGGCGGGACATAGGCGCTCATCGGGCTCTCCCTTCGTGCCGGGCCGGCGCGGGCCGGGGATTCGTTGAGGTTTCCTCGGGGCGGGCTGCGCCGTTGCGCTGCGCCAGCAGACCGCTCACGAGGTCGATCTGGCGGGCGAGCTCGGCGATGCCCTCGTCGAGTTCGGCGCGCTGACGGCGCATGGCGTCGAGGCGCGCCTGCGCGCGGTCGAGAGTCGCGGCGAGCTGGCGGCGCTGGCCGTCATGCGGATCGTAGAGGTCGAGCAGCTCGCCGATCTCGGACAGGCTGAATCCGAAGCGGCGACCGCGCAGGATCAGCTTCAGCCGCGCCACGTCGCGCGGGGCGTAAAGCCGACGCTGGCCGTCGCGCAGCGGATCGAGAAGGCCCTTCTGCTCGTAGAAGCGCAGCGTGCGCGGCGTCACGTCGAATTCGGCGCAGAGACGGCCGATCGTGGCGTGCGGGGGCTGAAACGCTGTGTCAGACATGGGCGGCGAAATAGATTACGTTGACGTAAACGTCAAGTCCGGGCGCCTTTTTTTCGGCGGCGGCGCGCGCCTCAGCCGGCCTCCGCCTGATCCGTCTCGGCGGTGGCGGTGGCGGGGGCGAGGAAATGCGCGACGACGCGGGCCAGATCGCGCGGCTTGAAGGGCTTGACGAGGCGCGCGTCCATTCCCGCCGAGAGGCAATGGTCGAGATGCTCCTCCAGCGCGTGCGCCGTCAGCGCCACGATCGGAGTGCGGCGCCCGTGCGCCAGCTCGTGCCGGCGGATCGCGCGGGTGGCGTCGAGCCCGTTCATCACGGGCATCGACACGTCCATCAGGATCAGCGCGGGGGCGCGGATCTGCGCTTCGCGCAAGGCCGCCGCGCCGTCGCGCACCGCGACGACCTCGCAGCCGAGTTGGCGGAGCAGCGTCTCGGCGATCATCCGGTTCACGTCGTTGTCGTCGGCGATCAGCACCAGAGGTCGGCGCCCCGAGGCCACTGCCGCCGCCAGCCCCGCAGCCTCCCGCGCCGCGTCGCCCGCATCCGCTCCATCGACATTCATCGTCTGCGCCTCCTCGTCCGGTCGCAGGGCCGTGGCGATCGCCTCGACCGAAGCGTCCCTTTGCGCTGTCGCGTCGGCCCAGACCGGCCGGCGCGCGCCCGCCGCATCGACCAGCGCCACCACGCGGGCGGTGGGCGAGGCTTGCCGGACACTGCGCGCGTAGGCGCCTGCGCCCGGATCGCGCGCGTCGATCAGCGCCGCGTCCGATGGCGGGGTTGCGCCGCCCACGCCTCGCACGCGGCAGCCGAAACGGTCGAGCGCGGCGGCGAGTCGCGCCGTCAGCGCCACATCCGCGCTCAGCACCGCGACGCGCATCTCCGCCAGCTTCCGGGCCGGGACGGGCGGCGGCAGCGGCAGCGCGATCCGGAATGTCGAGCCCCGCCCCAATGCGCTCGCCACCCCGACCGAGCCGCCCATCCGCTCGACCATGCTGCGCGTCAGCGCGAGCCCGAGTCCGGTCCCGCGCGTCTGGTCGGCCACGGTCGTCTCGAGCTGGCGATAGCTCTCGAACACCGCGTCGAGCTTGTCGGGCGGGATGCCCGCGCCGGTGTCTTCGATCTCGATGCGCGCCATGCCGGTCGCCGGCTCGGCGACGGCGCGCAGCGTCACGCCGCCTGCGACCGTGTATTTCGACGCATTGGACAGGATGTTGCTCACGGCCTGGCGCAGCCGCACGGCGTCGCCCAGCGCCTCGCGCGGAAACTCCGGCGCGATCTCGACCCGCAGCCACAGCCCCTTGGCGCGCAGGCCCGGCTCGAAGAGCCCTGCGGTGGCCTCCAGCACGGCGGCGGGGTCGAAGCGGCGGCGTTCGAAACTCATCTCCCCGGCGGCGATCTTGGAGAAGTCGAGCACGTCGTCGATGATGCGCAGCAGAGCCGCGCCCGAGGCGCGCATCACGTCGAGATAGCCCGCCTGCTGCGGCGCGAGTTCGGTGCGCGCGAGCAGTTCGGCCATGCCGATCACGCCATTGAGCGAGGTGCGGATCTCGTGGCTGGTCTGGGCGAGCATCGCCCCCTTGTCGCGCTCGGCGGCCTGCGCGCGGGCGGTCTCGACGGCGAGCGCCTCCTGCGCCTCGAGAATGCGCTTCTCCATCGGGCGCAGCACGAAAGCGCCGATCAGCGCCAGCCCGCCGGCGACCCCGATCAGTCCGGTCGCCGCCAGCGTCGTCGACCGGGTCCAGAGCGCTTCGTGCCGCGCCGCCAGCCGGTCCGAGACTTCGAGAAAGAACGGCCTGATCGCCGTGCGCGACAGGGTGAGCATGACCCCAAGTCGGGGATCGGGGATCGGGTTCGCTGCGCCGGGAGGGGCGGGCGCGGCGAGGGCGCGGCCCAGCTCCGCGAAGGCGGCGAAGTCGCGCGCCAGATCGGCGGGCGGCGCCAGCAGCCCCGAAAGTTCGGAATCGGCGTTGCGGAGTGCGTCGAGGAAGGACGGCGCCGCGGCTTCGAGCGACTCGACCGCGCTCTGGAGCCCGAGGTCGGTATAGGGTCCCGGCGTCTGCGCGCGCGTCGCCGCCGCCGCGCCGACGTCGACCACGCGCTGCTGCAGGCGCTCCGCGGCGCGGTAGAGCCCCACCACAGCGTGATAGGCGCGCGCCTCCGCCAGCGCCCCGCCCAGCGCGAACAGACAGAGCGCAGTCACCGCCGCCAGCGCGACGCCGTGGCGGGCGCGGATGAAGCTGCGGCTGATCGTGCGCGTCATTCATCCTCTCCGGACGCGCCGCCCCGGCCTCGAACGCCGGTCGAAGGTTGCGGGCATGTCTCCGGGGCTCAGGTTTAGGGTCTGCGGGGTTTACAAATGGCCACCGACGGAGTGATTTCGCCCGCGGCGCCACCGGCGCCATGGTCGCGGGCGGAGGATCGCGGGATGCAGGCGGACGGGCTGTTCGAGGCGATCCTCTCGGGATTGCCGCATGCGCGGGCCCTTGGGATGGAGATCGTCTCGGCGGAGCCGGGCGTCGGCGTGCTGCGCGTGCCGCATGACGCGCGGCTGGTCGGCGATCCGGCGACCGGGGTGATCCATGGCGGCGTGGTCACGACGCTGCTCGACACCTGCTGCGGTCTGGCGGTCATGACGGCCCCGGCGGCGATGCAGGCCACGGCAACGCTCGATCTGCGCATCGACTACATGCGCCCGGCGCGCCCCGGCGCAGCGATCACCGCGCGCGCGGAATGCTACCGCGTCGCCCGCTCCATCGCCTTCGCCCGCGCGGTCGCCTGGGACGAGGACCCCGACGATCCCGTCGCAAGCGCCGCCGGCGCCTTCATGCTCGAAGGGGGCGCGTGATGGCCCGGTTCGAGCCGGTTCAGGCGCTCAAGGCGCGGCGCGACGAGGCGCTGGCGAAGCTGGTCGAGAGCAGCCCCTACCACAAGTTCCTCGGCGTCAGCTTCCAGCGCCTCGGAGACGAGCTGACCGGCAAGCTCAGCTACTCGGACATGCTGATCGGAAACCCGACGATCCCGGCGCTGCATGGCGGCGTGACCGGCGCGTTTCTAGAGATCACCGCGATCGTCCAGCTCGGCTGGGACCTCGTCTGGGAGATCATGGAGTCGGGCGAGGCGGGCGCGGCGCGGATCGCCGCCGGAGACTTTCCGCCGATGCCGAAGACGGTGGACGTCACCATCGACTATCTGCGCGCCGGCCGCCCGCGCGACGCCTACGCCCGCGCGCAGGTGACGCGGCGGGGCCGGCGCGTCGCCAATGTCCGCGTCGAGGCGTGGCAGGACAATCGCGACCGGCCGATCGCCGCGGCGCACGGGCACTTCCTGATCCCCGACCTCGACAGCCTCGGCCCGCGATGACGGCGCTGGCGGCGGGCGGCGGGCTCGGCGCGCGGCGGGTGCTGGCGATCGCGGTTCCCGTCGTCCTGTCCAACGCGATGGCGCCGATCCAGGGCGCGGTCGACACGGCCGTGATCGGCAATCTGGGCGACGCCGCCTATCTCGCCGGCGTCGGCATCGGCGCGGAGATCTTCGCGGTGATCTTCGGCGTGCTGAACTTCCTGCAGATCTCGACTTCGGGGCTCTCGGCGCAGGCGCTCGGCGGGCGCGATCCGCGCCGGGTGCTCAACACGCTGGCGCGTGCGCTGATCATCGCCGTCGCGCTGGCGGCGGTCCTGATCGCGGCGCAGGCGGCGGTCGCGGCGGGCGGGCGGGCGTGGTTCCAGGCTTCCGCCGAGGCGGAGGACCTCGCCGCGCGCTATCTGCAGGTGCGGATCTGGGGCGCGCCGGCGGAACTCGGCAATCTCGCGCTGATGGGCTGGTTCGCGGGGCAGGAGATGACGCGGCGGCTGTTTCAGTTGCAGCTTCTGGTCTCCTGCCTCAACATCGCGCTCAATCTGCTGTTCGTGCTGGGTCTGGGCATGGATGTCGACGGCGTGGCGCTCGGCACCGCGCTCGCCAACTACGCCGGCCTCGGCTACGGGCTGTGGATGGCGCGCGGGCGGGCGCGAGCGCTGATGCCCGAGGGCTGGCGGCCCGAGGCGACGCGGCTGCTGCGCCGCGACGAGTTGCTCGCGCTGATGGCGCTCAACCGCGACATCTTCCTGCGCACGCTGCTGCTCGCGGGGTCCTTCGCCTGGATGATGCGGCTGGGCTCGGGGCTCGGCGACGCGACGCTCGCGGCCAATGTGGTCCTCTGGCAGTTCTTCATCGTCGCGGCCTACGCCCTCGACGGCTTCGCCATCGCCGCGGAGTCGCTGGTCGGGCAGGCGGCCGGCGCGCGCGATCCGGCGGGGCTGCGGCGCGCCGCGGTCGCGACTTCGGTGTGGGCCGGGGTGCTGGCGGCGGCGATCTCGGCGGCGCTGCTGGCGGTCTCGGGCCCGGTGATCGATCTTTTCACCAACGTCGCCGATGTGCGCGCGCTGGCGCGGGACTACGCGCTGTGGGCCGCGCTGACGCCGCTCGCGGGGGTCGCCGCGTTCCAGCTCGACGGGATCTTCGTCGGCGCGACGGCGGCGCGCGAGATGCGCAACGCGATGGCGCTGGCCGTGGCGGCCTACGTCCCCCTCGCCTGGGCGGCCACCGAGACGCTGGGCAACGCCGGTCTCTGGGCGTCGATGCACGCGCTCCTGCTGGCGCGCGCCGGAGCGCTGCTCGCGGTCTATCCGCGCGTAGAGGCGCGGATCGGCTTGGCGCCGCGTATCGGCTGAAAGCGGTCGCCTCAGCCGAACGGCGATTTCACGCCCGGCGGCAGAGGCAACCCGGCGGTGATCGACGCCATCTCGGCCTGCGCCTTCTCCTGCGCGCGCTCCTGCGCCTGCGCGACAGCGGCGACGACGAGGTCTTCGAGCGTTTCGCGGTCTTCGGGCGTCATCAGCGACGGGTCGATGGCGAGGCGCTTCAGCGCGCCCTTGCCGTCCACCGTCGCGCGCACGAGGCCCGCGCCGGATTCGCCCTCCGCCTCGAGCGCCGCCACGCGCTCCTGCGCCTCCAGCATCTTCGCCTGCATCTGCTGCGCCTGCTTGAGCAGGCCGGCCATGTCGCCCAGGCCCTTGAACATCGCTCACTCCTCGTCGAAAGGGTCCACCGGCGTCCAGTCGTCGCCGAACATCGCGTCGTCATAGGCGATCTCGGGCGCCGCCTCGGGCCCGTCCGCCGCCGCGCTCGGGGCCTCCGCGTCGATCTCCGCGAACGGCCGCACCGAGCGGATCTCGGCGCCGGGAAACAGCGCGAGCGCCGCCCGCACCAGCGCGCTGTCCAGCGCGCGGGCGCGCAGGTCGTCCGATTCCGCGCGGCGGGCCTCCTCGACGCTCGGCGCGCCGCCCGAGGCGACGACCGAGACCATCCAGCGCGCGCCGGTCCACTGCCCCAGCTTGCGCGCAAGCTCCCCCGCCAGCCCCGCCGGCGCGCCCGGGCCGGGTTCGAAGTCGATACGGCCTGGTGCGTAAAACGCCAGCCGCAGGTGGCGCTCGACTTCCACCAGCAGCTTCATGTCGCGCTGGGCTCGGATCAGATCGAGCACATGCGCGAAGGCGGGAAAGCCCGCCAGCGCCCGCGGCGACGGGTTGACCGCTGGGGTGGAGGCTGGCGCGGGGGCCGGCTGCGCCGCGCGCAGCGCCCCGGCGCCGCGCCCGCCTCCCCCGCCCGAAGGCGGGGCGGGGGCCGGGCCGGGCTCGGGCGGCGCGTCGGTCAGCCGTCGCACCAGCTCCTCGGGACTGGGCAACTCCGCGACATGGGTCAGGCGGATCACCGCCATCTCGGCGGCCATCATCGCATTGGGCGCGCGCGCGCATTCCTCCAGCGCCTTGAGCAGCATCTGCCACGCCCGCGCGAGCGACCGCATGCCGATGCGGGCGGCGAGCTCGGCGCCGCGGGCGCGCTCGGCCGGGGGGATCGCAGGGTCGTCGGCGGCGGTCGGGTCGATGCGGATCACCGAGAACCAGTGCGCCAGCTCCGCGAGTTCGCGCAGCACCGATTGCGGATCGGCGCCCTCGGCGTATTGCGCGCCGAGCTCGCGCAGGGCGGCGGCGGCGTCGCCCGCCATGATCGCCTCGAACAGGTCGAGCACGCGGCCCCGGTCGGCGAGGCCGAGCATCGCGCGGGTCTGCGCGACGGTCACCTCGTCGCCGCCGGCGCCCTGCGCGACGGCCTGGTCGAGCAGCGATAGCGCGTCGCGCACCGAGCCCTCCGCGGCCCGCGTGATCAGGCCGAGCGCGTCCGGCGCCACCCGCGCGCCTTCGCGGGCGCAGATGTCGGACAGGAAGCCGAGCATGACCTCGGGCTCGATCCGGCGCAGGTCGAAGCGCTGGCAGCGGCTGAGCACCGTGACCGGCATCTTGCGGATTTCGGTCGTGGCGAACATGAACTTCACATGCGGCGGCGGCTCCTCCAGCGTCTTGAGAAGCGCGTTGAAGGCCGCGGTGCTGAGCATGTGGGCTTCGTCGAGGATGATCACGCGGTAGCGCGCCTCGGCCGGGCGGTAGCGGACCATCTCGTTGAGATCGCGGACGAAGTCCACGCCGGTGTGCGAGGCGGCGTCAATTTCGATCACATCCATCATCTGGCCGGCCGCGATCGCGCGGCAGGGCGCGCAGACCCCGCAGGGCGCGACGGTCGGGCCGCCCGCCCCGTCGGGGCCGACGCAGTTGAGGCCCTTGGCGATGATGCGGGCGGTGGTGGTCTTGCCGACGCCGCGCACGCCCGTCAGCACGAAGGCGTGGGCGATGCGCCCGGCGGCGAAGGCGTTCCGCAGGGTGCGCACCATCGCCTCCTGCCCGATCAGCGCGTCGAAATCCTGCGGGCGGTGCTTGCGGGCGAGCACCTGATAAGGCGTGTCGGGCCCCGCGCCGAGGAGATCTCGAGTCATGTCCATGCGGGCGGTCGCTCCGACGATGCTGCGCGACTGTCGCTCGCCTTGGGAGGCGCTGTCAAACGCGATGCAGGAGACCATCGGAGACGAACTTGCTCCGGCGGCGCGACACCGCGCCACCGACGGCGAACATGGCGCGCGCAGCGCGTGAGCGGATCAGAGGGCGCGCAGATCCGTCGCCGCCATCCGCCCGTCGCGTCGCGTCTCGAGTTCGAAGGCGACTTTCTGACCGTCGTTCAGAGTGTCCATCCCGGCGCGCTGAACCGCCGTGATGTGCACGAACACGTCCTTGCCGCCATCGTCGGGCTGGATGAAGCCGAAGCCCTTGGTGGCGTTGAACCATTTCACGGCGCCTGTCGGCATGCGCCATTCTCCCTGACTGCCGGCGGCGCGGCGAAATCGCGCGCGCCCTACGCACGCCGCATCATGAGCCGACTGCGACCGACGCAAGGCGGGCAGGCAAGTCAGGAGCGCGGCTTCTGCGCTTCGATACAGATAGCCTCAGGACTGAGTCGGAGCAAGTCGGCAGACCGGTTCGCCTTTGACGGCGGCGGCGGTCTTTGCGGTCGGCCTTCACGTCTGCGACGCCCACAGAGCGCGCGCCAGAGACGGCTCGGGCGCCGGGCTCTGCGGCGCGCGCTCGATGCGCCAGGCGACGCGGCCCCAATAGGCCTCGGCCCGCCCGACGATCGCGAGCTGACAGCTGCGCGCCGGCGCGGCGGCGTCCGGCGCGATCCAGACGCTGTCCTCGAGCTTCAGGGCGCCGGCGACGGCGGACAGCGTCCAGCTTTCGCGCGCATCGAGCGTCACGCGCGCCGCGCCGTCCGCGAGCATCTCGACCTGCGCCTCAGGCGGCAGGTGGAAGCGGACGACGAGCGGCAGGCCGCCCTCCCGCGCCGCGCGGTCGAAACGCTGGCGGGCTTCCGCGTCGGGAGCCTCCGCCGTGTCCTCGCCGCTCAGGCGCGCGCCGCCCGCGGCGAGGTTGAGACGGCGCGCCACGATCAGTCCGAAGCGTTCGCGGTAGCCGTCATGGCTCGCGCGCAGCCAATGGCCGCGCGCGTCGGTCAGCCGCTCGGCGGCGACATGGCGCGGCCCCGCCCCGAGGGGGCGCCCGAACGTCCGCGCCGCGAAGCCCTCGGGTGCGAGACGCCCGCACGACGCGCCGTCGACCTCCAGCGAGCAATGCGCCGCGGTCGCGCGCGCGGCGACCGCCCATTCGCCGCCGAGCCGCGCGCCGCAGCCGATCGCCCCGGTCATCAGCCGCCGCCCGACGCTGATCTCGACCCCGAGCGCGCTCGCCGCGCCGAGCGGCCCGGGCGGGGGCGGCGCCGCGTCGAGCACGACGACCGTCCCGCCGGCGGCGAGCCGCGCATAGCCCATCGCCTCCTCGCGCCGCGGCCCGCGCCCGCGCCGCCCGGCAAGCGCGAAGGCCTGATCGAGTTCGACGTCGGCTCCGCCGCGCCCGCCGTGAAACCGCGCGAGCGAGCCGTCGCCGAGCCGCAGCGCGCGCAGGACCGGCCCTGCCCGGGCCAGCGCCTGAAGGTGGCGGGAGTCGGCGTCGCGCCTGGCCTCGGTCAGGGCGTGGGCGGTCCAGGCGAGCAACTCGAAGGCCGCGGCGAGCTCGTCGGGATTGCGCGAGGCGACGGCCCCCTGCGCGTCGATCGTCTCCGCCGCCGCCGCGCCCAGCCGCGCGATCCCTCTGGTCAGCAGCCGTCCCGAGCCGGAGTCGACGAGGGCGGCGAGGGCGAGCCCCGTCGCCGCTTCGAGCCGTCCCAGCGCCGTCTCGGCGAGCGCGCCGCGCGCGGCGAGAAACAGCGCATGCGCCCGCAGCGTCTGCGCCAGCCGCTTGCGCCGGCGATGCGGCGCGTCGGCCGCCAGCAGCCCCGCCGCCGCCGCCAGCCGCGCCGCGCGCCGGCCCGCGATCTCGGGCGTCCAGCCCGGCCCTCCGCCGCCGCCGTGACGGCGCAGCCAGTCGAAGACCCATTCCGCCAGAACCGCGCGGTCGGGCTTCGCGGCGGCGTGGACGCAGTCGAGCCAGACGAAGCCGTGCAGCGCGTCGCGGAAGGCCGGGGTCGGCGGGGTCGGCGCGAAAGGCGAGCGCCCCTCGGTCCACAGAGCCGCGCCCCTCAGCGCGACCTCCCCGGCGGCGAGGCGCCTCGCCGCGTCGGCGTCGCCGAGGGCCAGCGGCTCGACGGCGCCTTCGAGGCGCGCCGGGCGGGCGAGCGCGCAGGCGCGGCGGGCGGCGGCGGCGTGCCCCGCCGCCCGTCGCCAGCGCCGCCAGCGCGTCGCCACCGCCTTAGCGTCGTCCCAGATCCGCCCCACGCCAGCCCTCCGCCGTCGCGCCGAGCATGTCGAGCGCGGCGGACCTTGTCACGCCTTGTCGAATCGCGCTGCGAAGAAGCCGTCGATCCCGCCTTGCGCCGCCCACAGATCGGGGCGCGCGCGCAGATCGCCCTCGGGCGACAGGAAGACGGCGTCGCCCGCCTCCGCCGCCGTCAAAGGGAGGCGCCGCGCATCGGGACGGCGCGCCGGAAAGACCGCCGCCTGCGCCTCGCCCTCGGCCTTCAGCAGCGAGCAGGTGCAGAAGACCAGCCTCCCGCCGGGCGCCAGCATCTCCCAAGCCGCGTCGAGCATGCGCGCCTGCAGCTCCGCGAGCGCCGCCACGTCGCGCGCGCCGCGCCGGTGCGGCAGGTCGGGGTGGCGGCGGATCGTGCCGGTCGCCGAGCAGGGCGCGTCGAGCAGGATGAAGGGGAAGGGCTCGGCGGGGCGCCAGGTCAGCGCGTCCGCCGCGACGATCTCCGCCGAAAGGCCGGTGCGGGCGAGGTTCTCGCGCAGCCGCGCCAGCCGCGTCTCGGAGTGGTCGAGCGCGGTGACGCGCGCCCCCGCCGCCGCGAGTTGCAGCGTCTTGCCGCCGGGCGCCGCGCAGAGGTCCAGCACGCGCGCGCCGGGGCCCGCGCCGAGCAGCCGCGCCGGGATCGACGCGGCGGCGTCCTGCGCCCACCACGCCCCCTCCGCAAAGCCCGGCGCGGCGGTGATCTGGACGCCACGGCGCAGGCGCAGCCCGCCGGTCGGAAGGATGTCCGCGTCGAGCGCGGCGGACCAGCGCCCGGCCTCTGCGGCGTCGCGCAGCGTGAGGTCGAGCGGCGCCGGCTGCTGATGGGCGGTCATGATCGCCGCGGCGAACTCGGCGCCCCAATCGGCGCGCAGCGCCTTTGCGAGCCAGTCCGGCGCCGCCGATCCGGCCTCGGCGGCGAAGCGCGCCGCCGCCGTCCCCGCCGCCCGCCGCGCCACCGCGTTGACGAGGCCCGCGAGCGGCGCGGCCTTGCGGTCGGCGCGCGTCAGGCGCACGGCGGCGTCCACGGCGGCGTGCGGCGGCGTGTCGAGCGCGCCGATCTCGGCGACCGCGAGCCGCAGCGCGTCGCGCGCGATATGAGCGCTTGGCGCGATGGGCTGGCGCATCAGCTCGTCCAACAGCGCGTCGATCGGCTTGAGCCAGCGCAGCGCCGCCGCCGCGAGATCGCCCGCCCGCGCGCGGTCCGCCGGGGCGAGCCCGCCCAGCGCCGCCTCCTTGCCCGCGTCGAGCGAGCGGCCCTCGTCGAGGACGGCGGCGATCAGCGCCAGAGCGCCGCGCCGCGCCTTCAGCCCGTGCGGGTCGGTCACAAGGTCACGACCAAGGCCCTTTGCGCGCGCCGGTCCTCGGCGTGCGCGGCGCATGCCCGACCGGCGGCGCCATCATTCGCGTGCGGACGGGCTGCGGCCCGCCTTCGGCGGCCATCGCCTGCAGCGCGGCGATGCGGTTCTCGGTGGCGGGGTGGGTCGCGAACAGGCTGTCGAAGCGCCGCCCCGCCAGCGGGTTGACGATGAACAGATGCGCCGAGGCCGGATTGCGCTCGGCCGTGTCCATCTCGACGCGTTGCGCGCCGCCGGCGATCCGTCCGAGCGCCGAGGCGAGCCACATCGGCTGGCCGCAGATCTCCGCCCCCATCCGGTCGGCGGAGTATTCGCGCGTGCGGCTGATCGCCATCTGGATCAGCATCGCCGCGAGCGGCGCGACGATGATGCCCACCAGCAGCCCGATCATGCCCAAAGGATTGTTGCGGTTGTCGTTTCCACCGAAGATCATGCCGAATTGCGCGATGTTGGCGAGCATCGAGATCGCGCCGGCGACCGTGGCGGCGACCGTCATGATCAGCGTGTCGCGGTTCTTGATGTGGGCGAGCTCATGCGCGATCACGCCGGCGAGTTCCTCGCGGCTCAGCGTCCGCATCAGACCCTCGGTCACCGCAACGGCCGAGTTCTCGGGGTTGCGGCCCGTGGCGAAGGCGTTCGGCTGGTCCGAGCGGATGACGTAGAGCGCCGGCATCGGCAACTCGGCGTTGCGCGCGAGCCCTTCGACCATGTCGTAGAGCTCGGGCGCGGCCATGCGGCTCACCGGTTCGGCGTTGTGGGCGCGCAGCGCGAGGCGGTCGGAGTTCCACCAGGCGAAGGCGTTGGTCGCGATCGCAAAGACCAGCGCGATCATCGCGCCGCCCGAGCCGCCGAGCAGGAAGCCCGCGCCCATGAACAGCGCGGTCAGCGTCGCCAGAAGCATCATCGTCTTGACAGCGTTCATCGCAGGCTCCCAGAACCTCTGCGGGACTATCGGGAGCAGATATATGACCGGGGCGACGTCCGAGAAAGAGCGCCGCATCGCGGAAGCGGCGGCGCGCGCCCTCGCCGAAGCGGCGGCGCGGCGCGAGGCGGCGACGCCGACGGCGCGGCTGGTGGAGCTCGGCGGGCGCGACGGACCCGAGCCGACGCGGTTCGGCGACTGGGAGAAAGGTGGAGTCGCGGTCGATTTCTGACGACCGCCGGTCCGGCGCGGGCGGCAGACGGAAGGCGCTCGCGCCGTTCCGTCCGCCGCTGCTCCCGCGCCGGCGGCGCTGCTCACATGTCGTCGGGCAGCGGCGTAGCGGAGGTGCGTGCGGGCAGCACCGGGTGCTCGACTTCGGGAATCTCGCCTGTCAGCGTGTGCAGGAAGGCCGTGATGTCGGCGATCTGCGCGTCCGAAAGATCGGCGCCGAGCTGCGACACCCCCATCACCGCCACCGCGTCCTCAAGTTTCCACACATTGCCGGAGTGGAAATATGGGGCGGTCAGCGCGATGTTGCGCAGCGGCGCTGCGCGGAAGACGTATTCGTCGTCCACCGTCTCGGTGACGGCGAAACGGCCGCGGTCGCCCGCCGGCAGGATCTCGGCGCCCGGCTTCTCGATCAGGCCGAACGGATAGTATTCCTGACCTCCGAAATTCACCCCGGCATGGCAGCTGGCGCAGCCCTCCTCCATGAAGGCCTGAAGCCCGCGCTTCTCCTGCGCTGTCAACGCGTTGTCGTCGCCCTGCAGGAACTGGTCGAAGCGGGCGTTGGGCGTGATCAGCGTCGCCTCGAAGGCCTCGATCGCCAGCGCGAAATTGTCGAAGGTCACCGGGTCGACTTCGCCGGGGAAGGCCGCCTTGAAGGCCTCCACATAGTCGGGCATCGAATTGAGCGTGGCGACCACGCGGTCGGGCGTGTTGTTCATCTCGACGCCGGCTTGCACCGGCCCCTTGGCCTGCTCGGCGAGGTCGGGGGCGCGACCGTCCCAGAACTGGGCGATGTTGAACACGGCGTTGAACACGGTCGGCGAGTTGCGCGGGCCCTTCTGCCAGCCATGGCCGATGGAGACCTCGAGCCCGTCCACCCCGCCCATCCCGACATTGTGGCAGGAATTGCAGGAGAAGATCCCCGAGCGCGACATCCGCGGGTCGAAGAACAGCATCGCGCCGAGATCGATGCGCGAGCGCGTGGCGACATTGCCGTTCAGCGCCGGCGCGTTCATGGGGACCGGCTCGAAATAGGACGCGGCGTCGGCGCGCAGGGCGGCGTCGTCGGCGAAGGCGGGCGCGGCGAGCAGGACGGCGACGGCGGCGGTCGCCGTCAGGGCGGTGCGATGCATGAAAGGTCTCTCCCTTGGTGGAACTGGAGTGATTCCAACCTTAGGAGGGCGGATTGACGGCGGGTTGACGTCGGTCAACTGCGCATGCGGCGCGCGGTCGCAAGCCGCTTGACGAACGCCGGCTCAGGCAGGCGCCGCGTCGTCCCAGAGGGCCACGCGCGCGCCCTCGGCGATCTCGCCGGCGGGCCGCAGCGCTCCGGAGGCGTAGGCGCGCAGGCAGGCGGGATAGAGGCGGTGTTCCAGGCGCATCACCCGCGCTGCGAGCGTCGCCGGGTCGTCGCCCGGCAGGACGGGCAGGGCGGCCTGTCCGAGGATGGGGCCGGCGTCCATCTCCTCGCGCACCAGATGGACGGTGCAGCCATGCACCGCCACGCCGGCCGCCAGCGCGCGGCCATGGGTGTCGAGCCCCTTGAACAGCGGCAGGAGCGAGGGGTGGATGTTGACGAGCCGGTCGCGCCAGCGCGCCACGAACCACGGCGTCAGCAGCCGCATGAAGCCCGCGAGGCAGACCAGCTCGGCCTGCGCCTTCTCCAGCTCCGCTGTCAGGGCGCGCTCGAAGCCCTCGCGGTCGCGGCCCCATTGGCGGTGGTCGAGCGCGCAGGTGGGGACGCCCCGCGCCGACGCCAGCCCGAGCCCGCCCGCTTCTGGCCGGTTGGAGGCGACCAAGACTGGGCGGCAGGGATGGTCGGGCGCCTCCATGTCGCGCAGCAGCGCCGTCATGTTGGAGCCGCGCCCGGAGATCAGGATCGCGACGCGCTTTCGTTCGTCGCTCACGCGGCGCCGCCATGGTAGGCCACGCCTGAACCGGCGACCACGCGTCCGACGATCTGCGCCTGCTCGCCCGCCTCTGCTGCGATGGCGAGCGCCTCCTCGGCGCGGTCGGCGGGAACGATTGCGACGAGGCCGATCCCGCAATTGAAGGCGCGCAGCATCTCGGCCTCGTCCACGCCGCCAGCCGCTGCGAGCCAGTCGAACAGCGGCGGGCGCGCCCATGACCCGAGGTCGATTTCGGCGCCGAGGCCTTCGGGCAGGATGCGCGGCAGATTGCCGGTCAGCCCGCCGCCGGTGATGTGGGCGAACCCGGCCGCGCCGCCGCGCCGCGCCAGCGCCAGACAGGCCGTCACGTAGATGCGCGTCGGCGCTAGCAGCGCCGCGCCGAGATCGCCCTCGCCGAACGGGCAGGGCGCGTCCCAGCCGAGGCCCTGATCGGCGACGATGCGCCGGATCAGCGAATAGCCGTTGGAATGCGCGCCGGAGGAGGCCAGCCCGATCAGCGCGTCGCCCTCCATGATGCGCGCGGGCAGCGTCGCGCCGCGCTCGACGGCGCCGACCGCGAAGCCCGCGAGGTCGAAATCGACGCCGTGATACATTCCGGGCATCTCGGCCGTCTCGCCGCCGATCAGCGCGCAATGGGCGATGCGGCAGCCCTCGGCGATCCCTTCGATCACCTGCGCCGCCGCAACCGGGTCGAGCTTGCCAGTGGCGTAATAGTCGAGGAAGAACAGCGGCTCGGCGCCCTGGCAGACCAGATCGTTGACGCACATCGCGACAAGGTCGATCCCGACGCCCGACAGCCGCCCGGTGTCGATGGCGATGCGCAGCTTGGTGCCGACGCCGTCGGTCGCGGCCACCAGAACTGGGTCGCGGAAGCCGGCGGCCTTCAAGTCGAACAGCGCGCCGAAGCCGCCGAGCCCCTCCATCACGCCGGGCCGTTCGGTGGAGGCGGCGGCGGGCTTGATCGCCTCGACCAGCGCGTCGCCTGCTTCGATGCTGACGCCGGCCTCGGCGTAGGAGAGCCCGTTGCGGCGTTCGGTCATGGCGGCCTCGCTGACGGTTGCGCCGCCTCGCTTAGCCGAGCGCGGTCCCATTGGAAAGACGCGCGCCGCTCAGCGCTTGGCGGCGCGCACCGCCTCCTCGACATGGCGGGTCAGCGCCTTGCGGTCGGGGAAGGCGGCGACGGGCCGGGCCTCGTGCAGTGCGATCTCGACTTCGCCGCCCCAGCTGCGGCAGACCACCTGCCAGATATGGCCTTCGAAGGACATGGTCCCCCACCAGCCGTAAAATTCCCGCGGCAGCCGCTCGGGCGGCCGCCAGTTCAGCGTCGCAGGCTGCACCCAGGCGGTTTCGCGCACGCCCTCCTGAAACAGCGCCGAGAGCAGCGTGCTCTTGAAAGGCAGCACGCGCAGCCCGTCGGAGGAGGTGCCTTCCGGGAAAATGCACAGCGTCTCGCCCTGCGCGATGCGCGCGCCGATCTCGTCCTTCTGGCGGGCGGCGTCGAGGCGCCGGCGCTCGATGAACACGGTGTCGCAGATCGCGGCGATCGGGCCGATCCCGGGCCAGGCGCGGACTTCGGCCTTGGAGACGAAATTGACAGTCCCGGTGGCGCGCAGCGCCAGAATGTCGGCCCAGCTGGAATGATTGGCGAGGATGACGCCGGCGCCGCGCGCCCGCCGCCCGTTCAGCCGCGGGCGCACGCCCATGAGCCACAGCATCGTCCGCGCCCAGAATCGCGCCGTCGCGTGGTGGAGGCGCATCCCCGACCAGACATGCCGCTGCGCCGCCTTGCCGGCGAGAAACACCGCGAGCGACGCGCCGGTGACCGCGACCAGCGCGCCCACCCGCGCGCCGCCGAGCAGCTTCTGCGGCAGGCCGAGCGGCGGCAACGACGGCGGCGCGGCCTCGTCCCAGGTGGCCATGGCGGCCTCAGCCGAGGATGCGCTCGGCGGCGCCGCGGTCGGCGCGCGAATAGAAGGCGCGATAGCGCTCGACCATGCGCGACGTGTCCATCAGCAGGCACACGTCCACCGTGTTGAAGTCGCGGTCGACGTAAGCGCCTTCGCCGACGAAGCCTCCGAGTCGCAGATAGGCCTTGATCAGCGCCGGGATCATGCGCATCGCCTCGACCTTGCTGATCTGATCGGGCGGGAGAAGGTCCATGTTCTGAAAGTGTTCGGGCAAGGTGCGCACCCGCAGGTCATCGGGCGCGAGGTGGTTGTGGTGCAGATAGGAGAGCGGCTGGGCGAGCGGCGCGATGTCGGACCCGTGAAAGCTCGCGACGCCGAACATGATTTCGACGCCGCGCTCGGCCACGTACTGACCCAGTCCGGTCCACAGCAGATGCATCCCGGCGCCGCCGCGATGCCCGCCTCCGACGCAGGAGCGGCCGAGTTCGAGCGTCTCGCGCGGGTAATGCACCAACTTGGTCAGGTCGTATTCGGTCGCGCCGTAAAAGCCGATGCCCTTGCGCGCCATCGCTCCGGTCATCAGGCGGTAGACGCCGACGACGCGGTCGAGCGGGTCGTCCGAAGCCGCCTCGTTGTCGATCAGGATCAGATGGTCGAAATGCGGGTCGAACTCGTCCCACTCGCGGCGCGCTGCGCGCTCCTCGGGAGAGGCGTCGGCCCCCATCTCCTCGACGAAGACGCGATAGCGCAGGCGCTGCGCTGCGGCGACGTCGTCCTCCGTCTCCGCCAGTCTGACCGTGAAGCGGCCCGCCTCGATGCGCACCTTCGCGCCTCCCGATGCTCCGATTGGCGCCCTCATATGGGTCGCATGACGATATGGCAACACCGCCGGGCCGCGCAGGCCGGGTCGCCGCTGTTGATCTCGCGAGGTTGACGCGTCACACTGAACGCATTGTCCAGTAGGGCTGACGGCGGCGCGCTCAGAGCCAGTCCGGGCGCACCACGCGCAAAGCCACTTCGTCGGAGTTGATGACGACCTTGCCGATCTCCTCGAAGTTCACCGTCACCCGGGTTCCGATGATCGACTGCACTTGCCCCAGCCCCCAGTCGGGCCGGTCGGGATGGCGCACCAGCGCGCCGACTTCGAAGAACTCGCTCATGGCCCGCTCGGGCAGGGGAGGCGCGGCATGACGGACGACCTCGATTTCGCGGCGATGCTGTGCTCGCGCCTGTGCCACGACCTGATAAGCCCGGTCGGCGCGGTCGGCAACGGCGTGGAGCTGTTGCGCGCCATGCCCGAGGGCGGGCGCGAGGAGATCGGGCTGATCGAGGACAGCGCCAAGGCGGCGCAGGCGGCGCTGGCCTTCTTCCGCATCGGCTTCGGAATGGTCGGGGCCGATGCGCGCGCCTTGTCGTCGCGCGAGCTGGGCGGCGTGGCCGCCGCCTATTTCGGGCCGAGCCGGCATCGACTCGCCTGGCCCGTCGAGGGCGCCGACTTGCCGCGGGGCCTTGCGAAACTGATGCTGCTGATGCTTCTGAGCGCGGCGACCGCCACGCCCATCGGAGGGGCGCTGACCGTCGCGCCCCCTCGGGACGATCCCCCGCGCCTGTCGGTGCGCGCGAGCGGGCGCAAGGCGGGGCTGTCGGCGGAGCACGTTGCGATGGCGCAGGGGGCCGCGCCCGCGACGGCGCCGCGCGAGGCGCATCTGGCGCTGATGGCGCAGGTCGCCGCGCGCGCGGGCCTGAGTGTCGAGATCGCCCAGAGCGAGGAGGCGGTGGAGATCGTCGCGTCCTGACGGGCGGCGTTATTCCGCCCGGGTGAGGCCTGCGCGGTAGCGCCGGGCGTTCCATCGATAGCGCTCGGCGGATTTGCGCAGGCCCGCGATGGCGTCCGGGTCGAGCGCGCGCACGACCTTGCCGGGCTGGCCCATCACCAGCGAGCCGTCGGGGATCTCCTTGCCTTCGGTGATCAGCGCATTGGCGCCGATCAGGCAGTCGCGACCGATCTTCGCGCCGTTCAGGATCACGGCGCCCATGCCGATCAGACTGTTCTCGCCGATGACGCAGCCATGCAGGATCGCGCGATGGCCGACGGTCACGTCCGGCCCGATCACGCAGGGACAGCCGGGGTCGGTGTGGATCACGCAGAGGTCCTGCACGTTCGAGCCCGCGCCGACCTCGATGACCTCGTTGTCGCCGCGCAGCACCGCGTTGAACCACACCGACGCGCCGGGGCGCAGGATCACCTTGCCGATCAGCCGGGCGCCGGGCGCCACGAACGCGTCGCCGTCCTCGGGAAGGTCGGGGGTCTCGCCGTCGAGGGTGAGAAGCTCCATGTCGCGTCTTTCTCTCATGTCGGTCGGTCGCGTCAGTCCAGGCCCTTCAGGAAATCCTCGAGCCCCGTCAGCCGGGCGCGGCGGGCGCGCTCGGCGGCGAGGACCGCGCGCAGCGTCGTCTCGCTCGCGTCCAGATCGTCATTGACGACGACATAATCGTAGTCGGGGCAATGGCTGATCTCGTCGCGGGCCTTGGCCATGCGGCGCGCCACGGTCTCGGGCGCGTCCTGATTGCGCGCGATCAGCCGGCGATTCAGTTCCGACAGCGAGGGCGGCAGGATGAACACGCTGGCCACATCGGCGCCGAGCGGGCTCGCACGCAGCTGCGCCGCGCCCTGCCAGTCGACGTCGAACAGGACGTCGCGCCCCTCCGCCAGCCAGCGCTCGACCGGGGCGCGCGGCGTGCCGTAGCGGTTGCCGAACACGTCGGCGTGCTCGAGCAGTTCGCGCCTTTCGACCATCTCGGAAAAGCGCCCCGCCGAGACGAAATGATAGTCGCGCCCGTCCACTTCCGCGGGGCGCTGCGGGCGCGTCGTCGCCGAGACCGAGAGCGTCAGCCCCAGCCCCGGCGCATCCAGCAGCCGTCGCGCCAGCGTCGTCTTGCCCGCGCCCGAGGGCGAGGACAGCACGAACAGCAGGCCCCGCCGCGCAATGGGGCCGCTCATGCGACGTTCTGCGCCTGCTCGCGCAGCTGGTCGATCGCCACTTTCAACTCCAGCCCGATCTCCGTCAGCGCCGGCGAGGCCGATTTCGCGCACAGCGTGTTGGCCTCGCGGTTGAACTCCTGCGTCAGGAAATCGAGCTTGCGCCCGACCGCCCCACCCTCTTTCAGCAAAGCCTCGGCGGCGACGCAATGGGCGGCGAGGCGGTCGAGCTCCTCGCGCACGTCCAGCTTCACCGCAAGCAGCGCCAGTTCCTGCGCCAGCCGTTCCTCCGGCGCGCCGGCGTCGATTAGCGCCGAGACCTTCTCGCGCAGCTTGCCGCGCGCCGCCTCCTGCTGGCGCGCATGGGCCGCCGTCGCCGCCACGCGCAGCCCGGCGATGCGCGCCAGCGCCCCGCGCAGCGCCTGCGTCAGCGCCGCGCCTTCCGCGTCGCGCGCGCCGGCGAGGCGTTCGAGCAGCGCGTCGAAACCGGCGAGAAGGGCGGCCTCGGTCGCTTCGGGGTCGTCGTCGACGCTCATGTCGGCCTCCATCGCGCCGCGCAGCGCGAGCAGGCGTTCGGGCGCGACCGGGGCGACCTCCAGCCCGGCGGCGCGCAGCGCTTCGGCGGCGGCGCGCGCGGCGGCGGCCAGCGCCGCCAGCGCCGCCGGATCGACGCGCCAGCGCGACGCCGCCGTCGCGTCGCCGTCGAGGCGGAGCTGCGCGCCGACCGTTCCCCGGCGCAGCGCGTCGGCGGCGCGTCGCCGGCACGGCCCTTCGAGCGCCTCGCGGCCCTCCGGCAGCTTCAGTCGGAGATCGAAGCCCTTGCCGTTGACGCTGCGCGCCTCCCAGCGCCAGCGCCACGGCCCCGCCCGGCCCTCGACTTCGGCGAAGCCCGTCATGCTGCTCACGCCCATCTTCCGCCCCCTTCGTCTGCGACCGACGCGTTGTGGCGCAGCGGGCGGGCGCGAGAACTGCGACCAATCGGCGCCTCTGGCACGCGCTTTGCAGACAATTAAGGGAAAAACAGGGGTTGCAGGCCTTTTTGGCGGTAACTTTTAAGTTTAACAGAGGGTTGCGAGATGTGGTATGAAGCTGAGGCGTCGGAGAGGCGGATCGCCATGGGACTTGTGTCCGATTTCGGGACGACGTCGCTGACCCATCCTGACGCATGCGGGCTCTTCGAGATGTGGCAGGCGCTGCGCGGGGATCGCCCTGCGCCGTTCCGCGCCGAGCTGGACGCCGCGAAGATCGGCGCCCGAGCCCCTTTTCTGGCCATTCTCGAATATGTCGGTCCGTCGAATTTCCGCATCCGCATCGCCGGGGACCGTCTGAACGCCTGGTTCGGGATCGAATTGCGCGGGATGAGCGCGCTGTCGATGATCCAGCCCGAGGCGCGCAATCACTTCCAGAGCGTGCTCAACCGCCTCGCCGGCGAGCCCGCGGTCGCCGCGTTGCGCGGGCAGGCGCGCCGGGCGGACGGGTTCACCGCCGCATTCGAGATGACGCTCCTGCCGATGCGCAGCGATTTCGGGCGGATCGATCGCGTCCTGGTCGGGCTTTGGCTGCTCGACGCGCCAGCCCGGACGCATGGGCCGCTGCGGCTCGACCCAACCGAATTCGTGGTGACGCCGATCCGCGACGAGGCGCCGGAAGCCGGGCCGGGCGAGGACGAACTGCGCGCGCCGGAGAGCGCCTTCGACGGCGCAGACGACGCGCCGCCCACCCAGCGCCCTGCGTCCGCGAGCGAGGGGGATGGCGCCGGGTCCGGGGACGCGACGCAGGCGGCGCCGCGCCGGCCGCAGCTGCGGGTGATCACCGGCGGACGGGGCGGCCCGGAGCGCTGAGCGGGTCGATCCGGGCGGCGAGCCGCTCCAGCGCGGCGGTCGCCGCCTGGGGCGCCTCCATCGTAAGCAGATGCCCCACGCCGGGAAGCTCCGCGAGCGCGGCGGCGGGCGCGGCCTCGGCGAGGCGTCGGTGCAGGAGCGGCGGGCAGACCCGGTCGCCCGCGCCCACGACGATCTCGACCGGCCCTGGGAACGCGGCGACGGCGCCCAGCATGTCGCGTCGCGCGTCGAGCGCGCGCGCCTGCGCGAAGAATCGCGCCGCCGGCGCATCGAGCATCATCGCGCGCGCCTGCGTCGGAAACGCCGCCGATCGGTCGCCCGCATCGCGGGCGAGGCAGTTGGGCAGGAAGGCGTCGACGAAGGTTGCGAGACCCTCCTCCTCGACGCGCGCGCGCAGGCCGGCGCGCCAGGCGATCTCGCGCGGGCGGGCCGGCGTGGGGTCCGTCGCGAACAGAGCCGCGCCCAGCACGCGGTCGGGCGCCTGCGCGATTGCCGCCATCGCGACCATGCCGCCCATCGACAGCCCTGCGAACGCCGCCGGCCCCGCCGCCAGACCGAGCGCCGCTTCCGCCATCGCGGCGATGTCATCCTGCTCGGGCGGCGGCGCCAGGCGGAGATCGAAGCGCCGCGCCAGCGTCGGGGAGAGCCCGGCGTAGAGGCGGTGGTCGCAGAGATGGCCGGGGATCAGGATCAGCGGGATCACGTCGGTCCCCTCCCGCCCCTTTCAGAGGCCGCGCGCGCCGTAGAGTTGTTCGGCGCGCCGCTCGAAAGCGCGGACGATGCGCTGCATCGCCTCGTTGAACACCACGCCGATCACAGCCTGCAAGGTGCGCGAGCGGAACTCGAAATCGACGAAGAAATCCACCGTGCAGCTCTGCGGGCCTTCGGGCACGAATTCCCAGTGGTTGGACAGATAGCGGAACGGGCCGTCGAGATACTCGACGTCGATCACGCGACGGTCGGGCAGGAGCGCGACCCGGCTGCCGAAACGCTCGCGAAACAGCTTGAACGACACCACCATGTCGGCGTCGACGATTTCGGCCCCGCCTCCGGAAGGATGCGGTCTGCGCCCGCGCACCCGCACCGCCGAGCACCAGGGCAGGAATTCGGAGTAAGCCTCGATGTCGGCGATCAGCCGGTACATCTCGTCGGCCGAGTAGGGCATCAGACGTTTTTCGGCGTGCGTCGGCATGGGCGACCCAGATCAGATGCGCGAGGCCGGGGCGAGCGGCCCGGTTGTCGCGGCGCCTGCCCCTCGCATCGCACCCCTGCGGCGCGCTAGGCTGCGCCCGCGCGTCATGGGCCAGTCGGACGCGCATGGCAAGGGAGAGCGTCCGGAATGCGCCCGCATGTCGTCGAGCCGATGATCTCCGAAGCGGCCATCGCGCAACGCGTCGGCGAACTCGCCGCCGAGATCGACGCGCATTTCGCCGGAACCGAGAAGCTGGTGCTGGTCGGGCTTCTGCGCGGCAGCTTCATCTTCATCGCCGATCTCGCGCGCCGTTTGTCGCTGCCGGTCGAGATCGACTTCATGGAGGTCTCCTCCTACGGAAACGCGACCGAATCGAGCCGCGAAGTGCGTGTGCTGAAGGATCTGCGCGGCGAGATCGCCGGGCGCGACGTGCTGGTGGTCGAGGACATCGTCGACACCGGGCACACGCTGGCCCATGTCGCGCGGATCCTGAAGACGCGCCAGCCGCGCCGGCTGGAGGTCTGCGCGCTGCTCGACAAGCCGTCGCGACGCGAGGCGGAGGTGCGGGCGCGCTGGGTGGGCTTCGAGATCCCCGACGCCTTCGTCGTGGGTTACGGCATCGACTACGCCCAGATGAACCGGAACCTGCCTTATATCGGCTGCGTGAAGTTCCCCGATCCGTGACCGCATCCGACGCTGTCGGAGGGTCCCCTGCAAGAGCGCGTTGATCGTCCGGCCCCGACATGTCCGAAATTGATTGATGTAATCATGACGTTTCCATGGCGGGGGCGCTCGTGGAACTTTACCGCTTTTAAAGAGATTTCAATTAAAAACTGGCGCGGTTTTCGTAGTTGCGGAGTGCGCGCAGCATGTTCTCAGCCCATGTCGAGACCGAGATCCGCCGGGTCGCAGAAGCGCGCGGGATCGAGCCGGCGGCCCTGCTCGCCGTGGTCGAGGTCGAGAGCGGCGGCAAGGCGCTGACCGAGGTCGGCGGTCGGCCCATGCCGCTCATCCTGTTCGAATATCATGTCTTTCACCGCCGCCTGCGGCCCGAGGCGCGGCCCGGGGCGCAGCGGTCCGGCCTTGCGGCGGCGCGTTGGGGCGAGATCGCCTACCCGGCCACACAGCGCGAACGCTATGCGCTGCTGGCGCGCGCGGCGCTCATCGACCGCGAGGCGGCTCATGCGGCGTGCTCGTGGGGCGTCGGGCAGGTGCTGGGCGAGAATGCGCGCTGGCTGGGCTATGAGAGCGCCGAGGCGCTGGCGGCGGAGGCGATCTCGGGCGTGGAGGGCCAGGTGCGGCTGATGCTGCGCTTCATTGCGAAGCGCGGGCTGGAGCCGGCGCTCGCCGCGCGCGACTGGACGGCGTTCGCGCGCGGCTACAACGGGCCGATGCACGCCAAGCATGACTACGCCGGGCGGATGGCGCGCGCGCATGCGCGCTGGGCGCAGGCCCGCCCGGCGCCGCCGGCGCCCGCGCCGATCGGCGTCGGCGCGCGCGGCGAGGCGGTGCTGCGCGTGCAGCAGGCGCTCGTCGCGCTGGGGGTGCGGCTGGCGCTCGACGGCGAGTTCGGCGCGATGACGGGCGCGGCGGTGCGCGCCTTTCAGACCCGTCAGGGCCTCGTGCGCGACGGGATCGTCGGGCCCGAGACCCTCGCCCGGCTCGAGAGCGCGCTGAACGACCCCGCCGCCGCCTGACCGGACGAGCGCCGCGCCGAAGGCGCTTGCGTCTTGACGGAGCCTCCGCCGCGTTATCTTGCTCGCCCGAAGCGACAGCGCAGGGGGCGAGCATGGGCGATCCGACACTGGTGGGCGAGGGCGACGCGGCCCCGGATTTCAGCGGCCCGCGCGACGGCGGCGAGACGCTTTCGGCGGCGGAGCTGTCGGGCGGGACGGTCGTTCTCTATTTCTATCCCAAGGACGACACGTCGGGCTGCACGCGCGAGGCGATCGAATTCACCGAACACCTCGAGGCCTTCAAGGCGGCTGGCGCTATGATCGTCGGCGTCTCGAAGGACAGCGTGAAAAAGCACGACAAGTTCCGCGACAAGCACGGCCTCGGCGTCGCGCTCGTCTCCGACGAGGCGGGCGACATCTGCGAGCGCTACGGCGTTTGGGTCGAGAAGAGCATGTACGGCAAGAAGTATATGGGCGTCGAACGCAGCACGTTCCTGATCCGCGACGGCGTCATCCGCAAGGCGTGGCGGAAGGTGTCGGTTCCGGGCCATGTCGCGGAAGTGCTGGAGGCGGCTCAGGCGCTCCAGGGCTGATCCTTCCCCGAAAGGGCGGCTCGGCGGGTTGCGCCCGACCGCCGCTTCGCGCGAGATGAGGCGGGGTGCGCGCGGGAGGATCGACGCGGCATGGCGGGCCTCGCGGATCGCTTCAGGACGGCTCGGCGGCCAGAGGCGCGGCGCGGACGGCGCGTCCAGCGCATGGCGCTCGGTCTTGCCGCGGCGCTGATCGGGCTCGCCGCGGCCGGGGGCGGCGCGCTCTATCTCAGGCTCGCGCAGGGGCCGATTCCGATCGAGGTCGGGGCGCGCTGGGTCGAGGCGGCGCTGGCGCGCGAGGCGCCGGGGATGGCGCTGCGCGTCGGCGGCTTGGCCGTGGCGCTCGACGCAGGCGGCGGGCCCGGGCTTGTCTTCTCCGACATGACAATGCGCGATTCGAACGGGGCGACGCTGTTCGAGGTTCCGCGCGCCCGGATGGGATTTCGCCCGCTCGATCTGCTGGCGGGCCGGCTGCGGCCGACGGGCGTCGCGATCTCGGGCGCGGCTGTGGTGCTGCGGCGCGAAGCGTCGGGGCGCTTCTCCTTCGCGGTGGATACCGAGGGCGGCGCGCCCGACGGCTTCGCCGCCGTCGCTGCGGCGCTGGAGGCTTGGGAGGCCGGCGCGCCCGGGCCGCTCGCGGCGCTGCGCGAGATCGCGCTCGACACGGCGTCGATGCGGTATGAGGACGCCGCCTCAGGGCGGGTCTGGCGCAGTTCGGGGGCGACGCTGATTGTCGCGCGGGAGGCGTCGGGACGCTTGTCGGCGCAAGCTTCGGCGCGGCTCGAAGGCGGCGCGTTCGGGCCGACGCGGCTGACGGCGGAAGGCTGGCGCGAGGCCGATGGCGGAGCGGCGCTGCGGCTGGGCTTCGCGCAGGCCGAACCTTCGGCGCTGGCGGACCAGTTCCCCGCGCTCGACGCGTTGCGCGCCCTGCGCGCGCCGGTCCGGGGCGAACTGCGCGCGGCGCTAGACGGGGCCGGCGCGCTGCGCGACTTCGACGGGCGGCTGCGCATCGGGGCCGGCTCGCTCGCGGTAGATGGGGCGGAGGCGACGGCGCTTCGCGGCGGCGCGCTCGATCTCGCCTACGATCCCGCGCGGGGGCGCTACGACATCCTGCGCGCAGAGCTCGACGCGGCGCCGGCGGCGGTCGCGCTGTCGGGCTTTCTCGCAGCCGAGCCCGAGGACGGCGCTTTCGTCGCGCAGGTCGAGATCGACGCGCTTTCGCTGCGCGATCCGGCGCTGTTCGCGGCCCCCGTCGCCTTCGACGGGGGCGGGGCGCTCGCGCGGCTCGACATGGCGGCGGGCACGCTGGATGTCGCGGCGCTGCGGCTGGAGCGCGCCGGGCTGACGCTGCACGGGCGCGCCCGTGCGGCGCGCGACGCGGCGGGCGGCTGGAGCGGCGAGGGGGCGCTGCGTGGGCGCGATCTCGACGCTGCGACGCTGGCGGCGCTGTGGCCGCTTCCGGCGGCGCCCGGCGCGCGGAACTGGGTGGCCGACAATCTCGAAAGCGGCGTCGTCGACGCGTTCGAGATCGCGGCCCGCCTCGGGCGGGAGGAGGATTCGCTCTCGGTCGGCTTCTCGTTTCGCGACGCGACGGCCCATTTCCTCCGCCCGATGCCGCCCATCGAGGAAGGGGCGGGGTGGGGCGTCGCGACGCTGAAGCAGTTCGGATTGGCGATGACGAAGGGTCGCGTCCGCGCGCCCTCGGGCGGCGAGGTGCGGCTGACTGGCGGCGCGCTGCGCCTGCCGGACGCGAACGATCCGCGCGCGCTGTCGGTCGTCGAGATCGAAGGGCGGGGCGCGATCTCCGCGGTGCTCGACCTCATCGACGCCGAGCCGCTCGCCCTGACCTCGAAGCTCGACCTCGACCCGCAATCGGTGGGCGGGGCCGCGGAGGTGCGGGCCTGGCTGACGCTGCCGCTCGTGCGCGACCTTGCGCTCGAAGATGTCGGCGTGGACGTCGAGGCGGCGCTGGCCGATGTGGTTTTCGATCCCCCCGGTCTCGATGCGACCCTGCGCGCCCCTCGCGCGACGCTCTCCGCGAGCGCGGCGCAGATGCGCGTCGCAGGCGAAGGGACGCTCGCGCCGCGCGGCGGGGAGGCGGGGCCTTTGCGCTTCGACTGGACGGAACTCTTCTCGTCCGGCCCCGACGCGCCCTCCACCCGCCTGTCGATCGCGGCTGCGCTCGCGCCCGCGAACGCCGCGGCCTTCGGGATCGACGTCGCCCAATGGCGCGGCGGGACCGCTTCCGTCGACGCGGAGGTCGCGCTCGGGCCGGGCTCGGCTGCCGCGTTCGATCTGCGTTTGGACCTCGCTCAGGCGGCCCTCGTGGAGCCGGCGTTGAACTGGGAGAAGCCCGCGGGCGCGGCGGCGTCGGCGCGGCTGGAGGGCCGGCTGCCGGGGGCCGGCGACGGGGCCGTGACGCTGGGGCGGATCGACTTCGACGCGCCGGGCCTGACGGCGCGCGGCGCGGCGCGGCTGGACGCGCAAGGGGCGCTCGAGACGGTCGATCTGTCGCGGCTGCGGCTCGGGCGCAGCGACGTCTCGCTTTCGGCGACCCGAACCCCCGAGGGGCTGGCGGCGACCGTGCGCGGCGCGCGGCTCGATCTGGCCGCCCTCGGCGACGCCGGCGCGCATGAGGGGCAGACGGGCGAGACGGCGCTTGCGGCGACGGTCGATCTGGACGTGGACCGGCTCGACCTGACCGACGCGCTGTCGCTGCGCGCGGCGCGCGGCCGGCTTGCGCGGAGTTCGCAGGGGTCTGTGAGCGCGCAGGTCGACGGCGCGCTGGTCGGGCGCGAAGGCGCGCCGGCTGTCGCAATCCTGAGCTTCGAGGGCGCCGAGGCGGGCGGTTCTGTGCGCATTCGCTCCTCGGACGGTGGCGGGGCGCTCCGGGCGGCGGGGCTGTTCGGCGACGCGCTGGGCGGCGCGCTCGACGTCGAGGCGCGCGTGACCCGGGGAGCCGCTATGCGCATCGAGGGCACGGCGCGCTTGCGCGACGTTACGGTGATCGACGACCCCGCGCTGCGCGCGATGCTCGCCGAAGCCCGGCTCGAGGCGGCGCAGGAACGGCTCGAGACCGAAGGCGGCCTCGCCTTCGACGCGGTGCGCGCCGAATTCGCGCTCGAGGACGACCTGTTCGACCTGTCGGAGTTCGTCGCGACCGGGCCGACCATCGGATTGACGATGCAGGGCGGCTACGACCTCGCCGCCGACCGGCTCGCGATGACAGGCGTGTTCACGCCGCTCTACCAGATCAACAGCGCGCTCGGCGCGATCCCGCTGCTCGGCGCGCTGCTGACCGGCGGCGAGGGGGAGGGGCTGATCGGCTTCAACTTCGCGCTCGACGGCCCGGCCGCCGATCCGCAAGTCCGGGTGAACCCGCTTTCGGCGCTGACGCCGGGCGTGTTCCGCGCGTTGCTCGATCTCGGGGCCGCGCCGCCGGACCCCGAGGCCGAGGCGAACCGGGCCGCGAAGGAGCGCAACCGCTGAAAGACGCGCTCAGGCCAGCCGGGCCAGCGCGTGGCGCTTGCGACCAGCCGAGAGCTTGATCGCGCCGTCGGCGAACAGCGCGCGGGTGATCAGCGCGCCGGGATCGACGACCGGCTGGTCGTTGACCCGCGCGCCGCCTTCGGCGATCAGGCGCCTGGCCTCCTTGCCGGAGGCGGCCAGGCCCGCCTTCACGAAGAGCTGCGTCACCGGCACGCCCGCCCCTTCGACCGTCACGAGGACTGTCGGCAGATCCTCTCCGGCGCCGCCCTTCTCGAAGGTCTCGCGGGCCGTCTCCTCCGCCGCCTGCGCCGCCGCGGCCCCGTGGGCGAGCGTCGTTACGGCGTTCGCGAGCAGCTTCTTGGCCTCGTTGATCTCGGCCCCGCGCAAGCTTTCCAGCCGCGCGATCTCGTCGAGCGGCAATTCGGTGTAGAGCTTCAGGAAGCGCCCGACATCGGCGTCGGCGGTGTTGCGCCAGAACTGCCAGAACTCGTAAGGCGAGAGCATCTCGGCGTTCAGCCAGATCGCGCCGGCGGCGGTCTTGCCCATCTTCTTGCCGTCGGCGGTCGTGAGCAGCGGCGAGGTCAGCCCGAACACCTCCGCCTGCGCGACCCGGCGGGTCAGGTCCACGCCGTTGACGATGTTGCCCCACTGGTCCGACCCGCCCATCTGCAGCGCGCAGCCATGGCGGCGATACAGCTCCAGGAAGTCGTAGGCCTGCAGCAGCATGTAGTTGAATTCGAGGAAGCTGAGGTTCTGCTCGCGCTCGAGCCGCAGCCGCACGCTGTCGAAGCTGAGCATACGGTTGATCGAGAAATGCCGACCGTAATCGCGCAGGAATTCGATGTATTTCAGCCCGTCGAGCCATTCGTCGTTGTCCGGCATGACGGCCCCGGTCGGACCGTCGCCGAAATCGATATAGCGGTCGAACACCTTGCGGATGCCGGCCATGTTGGCGGCGATGCCGGCCTCGTCCAGCAGCGGGCGGCTCTCGTCGCGGAAGGACGGGTCGCCGATGCGGGTGGTGCCGCCGCCCATCAGGCAGATCGGCTTGCCGCCGGTCTTCTGGAGCCAGCGCAGCATCATGATCTGGATGAGCGAGCCGACATGCAGCGAGGGCGCCGTGCAGTCGAAGCCGATGTAGCCCGAGACCGGCTCCTTGAGCAGCCTTGCGTCGAGCGCTTCGAAATCGGTGCAGTCCTGCACGAACCCGCGGGCTTCGAGCGTGCGGAGGAAGTCGGAGCGCGGCTGGTAGGTCATGGGCTCTGGCCTCGGATTTGCGCCGGCGGAACGCGGCGGGTATAGCGGGCGGCCTTCGGGAGGGAAAGCGGATGGCGCAGACGCGGCCGGTCTGGGCGCTCGGGCTGATGTCGGGCACGTCGATGGACGGAGTGGACGCCGCATTCCTGCTCGGCGACGGCGAGACGGTGACGGCGTTCGGCCCGTCGGGCTTCTTCCCCTACGACCGGCGGGAGCTGCGCGCGCTGATGCTCGGCGCGCAGGCGGCCCAAGGCGCGCCGACCGCCCAGCTGCGCGACGCGCTGCGCTGGCCGCTGGCGGTGCGCGCCGCCGCCGCCACCGCCACCGAGGCGCATGCGCGCGCCGTGGAGCGGCTGCTCGCGGCCCATCCCGCCCAGCCGAGGCCCGCGCTGATCGGCTTTCACGGTCAGACGCTCGTGCATCGCCCAGCCGAGGGCTTCACCTTGCAGGTCGGCGCGCCGGCGCGGCTCGCGGCGCGGCTCGGCGCGGCGACGATGGGCGATTTCCGCGCGGCGGACATGGCGGCGGGCGGGCAGGGGGCGCCGCTGGTCCCGGTGTTCCATCAGGCGCTCGCGCGCAGGCTGGGCCTGTCGGAGGCGGTCGCAGTCCTCAACATCGGCGGCGTCGCCAACGTCACCTACGTCGATCTCGCGAACGGAGCGCTGCTCGCCTTCGACACCGGGCCGGGCAACGCGCTGCTCAACGACTGGATGGCGGCGAGCCGCGGCGCGGCCTTCGACGAGGGCGGGACTGCGGCGCTGGCTGGGCGGGCCGATGCGGCGCTGGTCGCGCGCTGGCTGGCCGATCCGTTCTTCGCCGCCCCGCCGCCGAAATCGCTCGACCGCGACCGCTTCAAGCGCGCGCTCGACGACTGCGCCGGCCTTTCGGTCGAGGACGGCGCGGCGACGCTGGCGCTCTACACGGTCGAATCGGTCGCCGCCGCTCTGCGCCTCATGCCGAGCCCGCCTGCGCGCTGGCTGGTCTGCGGAGGGGGGCGGCGCAATGCGGCGCTGATGCAGGGGCTTCGGCGGCGCATCAACGCGCCGGTCGCGCCGGTCGAGGATGTCGGGCTCGACGGCGACATGCTCGAGGCGCAGGCCTTCGCGCATCTGGCGATTCGCGGCGCGCGCGGCCTGCCGACGACCTTTCCCGCCACCACCGGCTGCAGCGCCCCGACCGTCGGCGGGCGGCTGCACGGCGCCGAGGAGGCGGGGCCGCCTGATCAGGCGGCCATGCTCTCCGACAGCCGCATCCGGACATAGCCTTCGACGAGGTCGATCATTTCCTCCATGCCCTGCTCGAAGAAGTGGTTCGCGCCGGGGATCACCTCGTGCGTGATGGTGATGCCCTTCTGCGTCTTGAGCTTGGCGGCGAGCTTCTCGACATCGGCGGGCGGCGCGATCCGGTCGGCGTCGCCGTTCACGATCAGCCCCGAGGACGGGCAGGGCGCGAGGAAGCTGAAATCGTACATGTTGGCTGGCGGCGCGATCGACACGAAGCCGGCGATTTCCGGCCGGCGCATCAGCAGCTGCATCCCGATCCACGCGCCGAAGGAGAAGCCGCCCACATAGCACTGCCGCGCATTGGGGTTGAGGTGCTGGAGGTAGTCGAGCGCCGAGGCGGCGTCCGACAGCTCGCCGATTCCCTGATCGAACTCGCCCTGGCTGCGCCCTACGCCGCGGAAGTTGAACCGCAGCACCGAGAAGCCGAGCCGGTGGAACGCGTAATGCAGGTTGTAGACGACCTTGTTGTTCATCGTGCCGCCGAATTGCGGATGCGGGTGCAGCACCAGCGCGATCGGCGCGTCGCGGTCCTTCTGCGGATGGTAGCGGCCTTCGAGGCGCCCGTCGGGACCGGCGAAAATCACTTCAGGCATCGGGCGGGCGCCTCCTAGGGGTGCGGGTCAGGGCGGACCCTGCGGCCGGGAATGCTTGACGGGTTTTGTCAGGCACTCTAGAATTCTTCTAAACGGCGAGGTGCGCGCCCCGCCGTTCATGCGACTTAAGTTCGCGGCGGCCCGCAGTCAATCGAGCCGGCGCCGACAGAGGGTCGCGCGGTGCGCGGAGGAGGCGGCGATGAAGCTCAGCACGAAGGGTCGCTACGCGGTGACGGCGCTGGCCGACATCGCCTTGCAGGGCGGCGACCGGCTGGTGACGCTGTCGGAGATCTCGCAGCGGCAGGACGTGTCGCTGGCCTATCTCGAACAACTCTTCGTGCGGCTGCGGAAGGCGGGGCTGGTCGACAGCGTGCGCGGCCCCGGCGGCGGCTACCGTCTCGGCAAGCCGGCTTCGGAGCTGCGGATCATCGACGTGATGGCGGCGGTGGACGAGACCGTGAGCGCCGTGCGCTGCGAGAGCGCGGTGGAGCCGGGCTGCGGCGGCTCGCGCGCAAAATGCCTCACCCACAATCTGTGGGAGCAGCTTTCGAGCCATGTGCATGTGTTCCTCAGTCAGACCTCCATCGCCGACGTGATCGAGGATCGGCTGGCGCCCTGCCCCGCCGCGCCGACTCTGTGGCCGCTGGTGGAGGATGTGGAGCTGACCGCGTGACGGCGCGGCTCTATCTCGACTGGAACGCGACGGCTCCGCTGCGCCCCGAGGCGCGGGCGGCGATGGCGGCGTCGCTCGACCTCGTCGGCAATCCGTCGAGCGCCCATGCCGAGGGCCGCGCCGCGCGCGCGGCGGTGGAGCGGGCGCGGGCGCAGGTGGCCGCGCTCGCGGGCTGCGCGCCCGATCAGGTGATCTTCACCTCCGGCGCGACCGAGGCGGCCGCGCTCGCCGTGCGCGCCCTGCCGCCGCTCGTCTGCGCCGAGGTGGAGCATGACTGCGTGGCGGCGCAGGCCGATGCGCGTTTGCCGGTCGATTCGGAGGGGATCGTGGACGCGGCGGCGGCGGGCGACGCCGCGCTGGCCTTGCAGGCTGCGAATTCGGAGACGGGCGTGCTGCAGCCGGATCCGGGCCGCGTCGTCGATCTTTGCGACGCGACGCAGGCTGTCGGGCGGACCGGCTGGCGCTATCTCCCGCAGCGGGCGCGCTTCGCGATCCTCGCCGCGCACAAGCTCGGGGGGCCGAAAGGCGCTGGCGCGCTGATCGCGCCAGAGGGCTGCGCGCCCGAGCCGGCCCTGCGCGGCGGCGGGCAGGAGCGGGGGTGGCGCGCGGGCACGGAGAACGTCGCCGCCATCGCGGGCTTCGGCGCGGCGGCGGAGGCGGCGGCGGCGGAGCGGGCGGCGGGTGTCTGGGAGGCGGTCGCCGCGCTGCGCGACCGGCTGGAGGCGGGAATGCGCGACGCGGCGCCGGAGGCGGTGGTCGTCGGCGCGGGGGCGGCGCGCCTGCCCAACACGCTCTGCGTCGCCCTGCCCGGTTGGGCTGCGGAGACGCAGGTGATGGCGCTCGACCTCGGGGGCGCGGCGGTGAGCGCGGGCTCGGCCTGTTCGTCGGGCAAGGTGCGGCAGAGCCGGACCTTGCGGGCGATGGGCTACGGCGCCGAGGTCGCGTCCTGCGCGATCCGCGTCTCGCTGGGGCTCGCCACGACGCGGGCCGAGGTCGACAGATTCCGCGCCCTCTGGGGCGGGATGGTGCGAAAGCGCCGCGCATGCGCGGCATGAAGGAGGCGGACATGGCTGCTCTCGACGAAATTCAGGTCAAGGACGGCGTGGACGCCGAAACCATCGACGCCGTGCGCTCCATGGGGAAATACAAGTACGGTTGGGAAACCGAGATCGAAATGGACTATGCGCCGAAGGGCCTCGACGAGGACATCGTGCGCCTGATCTCGGCCAAGAAGAACGAGCCGGAATGGCTTCTGGAGTGGCGCCTCGACGCGTTCCGCCGCTGGAAGGAGATGGTCGAGCCGGACTGGGCGATGCTCAACATCGCGCCCATCGACTATCAGGATCAGTATTACTACGCGCAGCCCAAGAGCTTCGCCGAGAAGCCGAAATCGCTCGACGAGGTCGATCCGGAGTTGTTGCGCACCTATGAGAAGCTCGGCATCCCGCTGCGCGAGCAGATGATCCTCGCCGGCGTCGAGGGCGCGGAGACCGCGCCGATCGAGGGCCGCAAGGTGGCGGTGGACGCGGTGTTCGACAGCGTGTCGGTCGGGACCACCTTCAAGAAGGAACTCGCCGCCGCCGGCGTCATCTTCTGCTCGATTTCCGAGGCCGTGCAGGAGCATCCGGAGCTTGTGCGCAAGTATCTCGGCTCGGTCGTGCCCGCTTCGGACAACTACTTCGCGACGCTCAACACGGCGGTGTTTTCGGACGGCTCGTTCGTCTATGTGCCGCCCGGGGTGCGCTGCCCGATGGAGCTGAGCACCTATTTCCGCATCAACGCGGAGAACACCGGCCAGTTCGAGCGCACGCTGATCATCGCCGACAAGGGCGCCTATGTCAGCTATCTCGAAGGCTGCACCGCCCCGATGCGCGACACGAACCAGCTGCACGCGGCGGTGGTCGAACTCGTGGCGCTTGAGGACGCCGAGATCAAGTATTCGACCGTCCAGAACTGGTATCCGGGCGACGAGCAGGGCCGCGGCGGCATCTACAACTTCGTCACCAAGCGCGCCGATTGCCGCGGCGACCGCTCCAAGGTCCAGTGGACGCAGGTCGAGACGGGCTCGGCGATCACCTGGAAGTATCCATCCTGCATCCTGCGCGGGAATGACAGCCAGGGCGAGTTCTACTCGATCGCCATCGCCAACAACGCCCAGCAGGCCGACACCGGCACCAAGATGATCCATCTCGGCCGCAACACGAAAAGCCGGATCGTCTCGAAGGGGATCAGCGCCGGCCGGGCGCAGAACACCTATCGCGGGCTGGTGACGATGCATCCCCGCGCCGCGGGCGCGCGCAACTTCACCCAGTGCGACTCGCTGCTGATCGGCGACCAGTGCGGCGCGCACACCGTGCCCTATATCGAGATCAAGAACAGCTCGGCCCGCGCCGAGCACGAGGCGACGACGTCGAAAGTCGATGACGACCAACTCTTCTACTGCCGCGCCCGCGGCATCGACGAGGAAGCGGCGGTGGCGCTTGTGGTCAACGGCTTCTGCAAGGAAGTGCTGCAGGCGCTGCCGATGGAGTTCGCCGTCGAGGCGCAGAAGCTGGTCGCGATCTCGCTGGAGGGCAGCGTGGGATGACCGAGGAAGCCGCCAAACTCGCGCTGGAGTTCCCCAAGAAGCTTCAGGGCGAATTCGCGCTGATGCGCGGAGATATGCGGGGCGTGCGCGGCGAGATGACGGCGATCAAGCAGCGCATGGCCGCGTTCATGGCGCGGCAAGTCCATCAGGACAGCGATGTTGCGATGCTCAAGCTCCGCCAGGACCGCATCGAGCGCCGTCTGGACCTGGTTGAATGACGCCGCGCCGGATCGCCTCCGCGCGTCTGGCGCGGCTTTGGCGCGACCTGCGGGCCGCCGTCACGCTGCGCCGGCACGAGCGGCGATGGAGCACCTATGCGCTGCGGCTTCTGGTGCTCGGCATGCTGTTCGCGCTGCCGGTCAAGAAACTGCTCCAGCTCGGGCCGCTGGACGGGGCGGTGGCTTTGTTCAAGGCGGCGCTCGCCGCGGCGCTGGTGGCCGGCGCGCTTGGGGCGTGGTTCGCGATCGAGGCGATCTGGCGTCGCCGGGCGCTGCGCGCTGGCGGGGAGCGGCCAGCATGAGCGCGCCCGATCCCCGATTCGAGATCGTCGGCGAGACGTTCGTCGACGACCCGCGCGAGCGAATGGCCCGCGCGGTGGCGCAGCTGATCGACAAGCCCCTGACGGTGATCCTCGTGATCTTCGCCTTCGCGCTGGCGGCCAAGGGTCCGGGCTGGGTGTTTCCCGGCTACGAGCCGTCCGACCTCGCGATCCTCGGCCTGTGGCTGTGCTTTTCGCTGATCGCCCGGACGGCGGTGAAGGCGCTGCTGTCGCTGTGGCGGCGAGCGACCGGCATCGCCGCGCCGAAGTCGCGTTTCGAAGACGCCGAGGCGCCTGCGACCGACTGACCCGACCTGACCGAGACGCGCCCTCAGGGCGCCCACAGCGCGCGGCGCGCGCATATCCGACGAGGGATTTATGCTCAAGATCGATAACCTGCATGTGAAGCTCGAGGAGGAGGACAAGGCGATCCTCAAGGGCGTCAACCTCACCGTCCCCGCGGGCGAGGTGCATGCGATCATGGGGCCGAACGGGTCGGGCAAGTCGACCCTGTCCTATGTGCTCTCGGGCCGCGACGGCTATGAGGTGACCGACGGGACGGTCGAGATGTTCGGCCATGACGTGCTCGACATGGAGCCCGAGGCGCGCGCCGCCGAGGGGCTGTTCCTCGCTTTCCAGTATCCGGTCGAGATCCCCGGCGTCGGCAACATGACCTTCCTGCGCGAGGCGCTGAACGCCCAGCGCCGCCATCGCGGCGAGGAGGAGATGAACGCCGCCGACTTCCTGCGGCTTGTGCGCGCCGAGGCCGCCAAGCTGAAGATCGACGCCGAGATGCTCAAGCGCGCAGTCAATGTCGGCTTCTCGGGCGGTGAGAAGAAGCGCAACGAAATCCTGCAGATGGCGATCCTTCAGCCGCGCATGTGCATCCTCGACGAGACCGATTCGGGCCTCGACGTCGACGCGATGAAGCTGGTGGCTTCGGGCGTGAACGCGTTGCGCAGCCCCGAGCGCGGCTTCCTCGTGATCACGCACTACCAGCGCCTCCTCGACCACATCCAGCCCGACGTCGTGCACATCATGGCCGGCGGGCGGATTATAGAATCCGGCGGCCCCGACCTCGCGCTGCGCGTCGAGAACGAGGGCTATGGCGACATGGTGGAGGCGTCGGAATGAGCCGCGCTGCGACCACCGAGGCCAAGCGCGCGCTCGCCGACCGCCTGCTCGTCGCGGCGCCCGCTCCCACCGGTGAGGCGGGATGGGCGGCGGCGGCGCGGGCGGCGGCCCGCGCGCGGCTCGCGGCGATGGGCGGACCCGTCCGGCGCGACGAGTACTGGAAATACACCGACCCCGCGCGCCTCGTCGCGCCGCTCGCCGCAGCGCCCGAGGCCGAGCCGGAGGCTTTGGCCCCGACTCTGGGAGGCGTCGACGCGGCGGAGATCGTCTTCGTAAACGGGCGATTCCGCCCCGATCTTTCTGCTTCGGCGGTCGCAGGCGTCGAGATCCTGCCGCTTGGTAAGGCGCTCGGCGCCGACATCAGCTTCGCGCGCGAGACGTTCGGGGCGCTCGAGGCGGCGGGGCAGGAGAAAGTCGCTCGGCCCCTCGCCGCCCTCAACACCGCGGTCGCGACCGAAGGGCTCGCTCTGCGGGTGACCGGCGAGGCCGCGCAGCCGATCCACATTCGCTACCTGCAGATCGGCGAGGGGGCGGCGACGATCCGCCACCTCGTACGCGTGGAGAAGGGCGCGTCGCTCACCCTGATCGAGAGCGGCGCCGCCACCAACGCCTGCATGGAGGCGGACGTCGCAGAGGGCGGCGCCTTGCACCATGCCCGCGCCCAGACCGGCCCGCGCCAGCCCGGCGCGACGCATGTCTTCGCGCGGATCGGCGCGCGCGCGCTGTTCAAGAGCTTCACCCTCACTGCCGACGGCCCGCTGACGCGCAACGAGGTGGTGTTCGACCTCGCCGGCGATCACGGGGTCGGCCATGCGGCGGGCGGCGTGCTGGCCACCGGCGACAGCCATATCGACAACACGGTCTTCGTCACCCATTCGGCCGCGCATTGCGAGAGCCGGCAGGTCTACAAATCGGTGCTCGACGGGCGCGGGCGGTCGGTGTTTCAAGGCAAGATCTTCGTGCGCCAGCCGGCGCAGAAGACCGACGGGTACCAGATCAGCCAGTCGATCCTGTTGTCGGACGCGGCGGAGTTCGACGCCAAGCCCGAACTGGAAATCTACGCCGACGACGTGAAGTGCAGCCACGGCTCGACCACCGGCGCGATCGACGAGGAGGCGCTGTTCTACCTCCGCGCCCGCGGCCTGCCGAAAAAGGCCGCCGAGGCGCTGCTGGTCGCGGCTTTCGTGGACGAGGCGATCGCGGAGATCGAGTCCGAGGTCCTCGCCGAGGCGATGCGCGGGCTCGTGGCTGAGTGGATGGGGCGGCGCTGAACCCGATGACCGCGCCAGCCCGAGTTGCGCGCCCGCAAGGACTCGTCGACCGCATCGCGGGGACCTTCCGCGATCCGCGCGGCGGCGCGCGGATCGAAATCGACGCGGCGAACGAGCCGCGGCTGCTGTTCTACGCCGTGGCCGCGTCGCTCTTCCACGTGCTTGGGGCGGTGGGCGTCCAGATCCTGACGCCCGACCCGGAGGCGGCGGCGGATTTCGACCAGTGGGCGACGACGCAGGTCGTGATCGGGACGTTTTTCCGCCCGCTCGGGCTCTATGCGGCGGCGGCGCTGATCGGGCTGGTCTGCCGGGCTTTCGGCGGACGCGGCGGCTGGCGCGATACGCGGGCCGCGTTCTTCTGGAGCGGGCTGGCCGCGGCGCCGGCGGGGCTCGCGCTGACGGTGGCGGCGGCGGGCGCTGTCGCGATGGCCGGCGCTCCGGCGTGGATCGGCGATCTGGGCGGCGTCGCCGCGGGGCTCGTCTGGGCGTGGCTGCTGGGGCCGGGGCTCGCCGAGGCGCAGGGCTTCCGCTCGGGCGCGCGGGTCTTCGCCGTGTTCGCGGCGCTCGCCGCCGGGGCTGCGGGGCTCGGCTGGTGGATGGCGGTCGCGTGACGGGCGGCCTGCGCGCCGGCGGGGCGTGCGCCGGGCGCGGCGATGGCGTAAGAGCAGGCGGGCGGGGCGCGCGGACTGCGGAGAGCGGCGCGCGCGCAAGGGTCGTCGGGCGCGGGGCTGTGATGGACTTCCTACCTCTGAAGATGTTCCTCGAGAAGCTGACGCTCGGCCTGGTGCGGCCGCGGGCGGTGGCGCGCGCGGTGATCGACGCGCGGCCCGACGGGCGCGAGCGGCTGCTGATCGTGGGCCTTGCCGCGGCGATGCAGGGCATGTTCTGGGCGCTGATCGGCGTCATCGCGCCCGGCGCGATGGGGGGCGCCATGGCGGGCGGGCTGGGGCCGATGGGCCAGCTCGCCCTCGCCTCGCTCGCCTTCGTCAATTACGTCCTGGTCGCCATGCTCGCCTATTTCATCGGGCGGGCCTTCGGCGGGGCCGGCAAGCCTTCGGACGTCGCCGCCGCGATCGCGTGGCACAGCGTGCTGAGCGCCGCGCTGACGCCGGTGCAGGCGATGATCTTCCGCCCCGCCCTGCCCGCCGCCGGCGCCGAGAGCGGCGCCGGCGGCGGCTCGGTGATGCTGCTCGGCTTCTACATCGGCTACAACCTCTGGCTGCTCGGCTCCTGCGTCGCGGAGGCGCACGGCTTCAGAAGCACGGGCCGGGTGGTGGCCGCGACGGCCGCCGTGGCTATCTCGATCGGAGCGGTCCTGACAGTGCTCGTCGCAGCCGGTCGGGGCTGACGGGGCCGGCGCTCAAGGAGCTTCAGCGCATGTACGACGTCCGCGAAATCCGCCGCGACTTCCCGATCCTGTCGCGCAAGGTGCACGGCAAGCCCCTGATCTATCTCGACAACGGCGCATCGGCCCAGAAGCCGCAGGACGTGATCGACGCGGTGACCCGCGCCTATGCCGAGGAATACGCCAACGTCCATCGCGGGCTGCACTACCTGTCCAATCTCGCGACCGAGAAATACGAGGCGGTGCGCGGCAAGATCGCCCGCTTCCTCGGCGCAGCCCATGAGGACGAGATCTGGTTCACCCCCGGCGCGACCTTCGGGATCAACGAGGTGATGCAGGCCTGGGCGGCGCCGCGGTTCGAGCCGGGCGACGAGATCGTGCTCTCGGTGATGGAGCACCACGCCAACATCGTCCCGTGGCATTTCCTGCGCGAGCGGCAGGGCGCAGTGCTGAAATGGGTGGATGTCGACGCGCGGGGCGATCTGGACCCGCAGGCGGTGATCGACGCCATCGGCCCGCGCACGAAGCTCGTCGCGCTCACCCACATGTCCAACGTGCTCGGCACGGTCGTCGATGTGAAGACGATCTGCCGCGAGGCCGCCGCGCGGGGCGTGGCGACGCTGCTCGACGGGTCGCAGGCCGCCGTCCACATGCCGGTGAACGTCGCCGAGATCGGCTGCGATTTCTATGTGATCACTGGCCACAAGCTCTATGGTCCCACCGCCTCGGGCGCGCTCTACGCCCGGCGCTCCCGCCACGCCGAGATGCGCCCCTTCATCGGCGGCGGAGACATGATCCGCGAAGTCGCAAAGGACCGCGTCACCTACAACGACGCGCCGCACAAGTTCGAGGCGGGGACGCCCGGCATCGCGCAGATGATCGGTCTGGGAGCGGCGATCGACTATCTGACCGGGCTCGGCATGGACAACGTCGCCGCCCATGAGCGCCGCCTGCGCGACTATGCGCGCGACCGACTCGGCGGGATCAACTGGCTGACCGTGCACGGCCAGTCCGAGACCAAGGGCGCGATCTTCTCCTTCACGATGCAGGGCGCCGCGCATCCGCACGACATCTCCACCGTGATCGACCGCAAGGGCGTGGCGGTGCGCGCCGGGCATCACTGCGCGCAGCCGCTGATGGCGCATCTCGGCGTGAATGCGACCTGCCGCGCCTCGCTCGGGCTCTACAACACTGAGGAGGAGATCGACGCGCTGGTGGACGCGCTGCAGCTCTGTCGCGAACTGTTCGTGTGATGCGTGTATTTTGTAAGAATCTTGCGCGGCGACGAAAGTCGTAATCGACATGCAGCGTTTGCACGCTAACCTCTTTTATAGAACGGTCGCGAACGGCGATCGGGTTTCAAGGGGGTCACGCCATGGTTTGCACGCCGCGCCCGGTCGGAGCCGCATCCGCCGCCGACGCTTTCGCCTTCTCCGACGCGCAAGGCGTCATCGGACGGACGGTCGAAAACGTCACGCTGCTCTGGGTCGCGCCGTGGAAAGCCTACTGGGCCTTCGCCTTCGAGACGCTCAACCCCGAGAATTACGGCCTGCGCGGTTGATCCTGAGCGCGCGGCGCCTCAGCCGCCGGGCGGGGCCAGCCGAGTGACGCCGCGCGCGCCGGCGCGCGCGTCTTCGGGATTGAGCGACATCGGCGCGTAGTCGCCGCGCCGCCACAGCCGCCCGAGATCGTCGTAGTGGCGCGAGAGCGGGTGGCCGCTCTGCCCCGTCGCGATCACGAAGGCCGACCTGTCGAGGTCGGCGAAATCCAGCACCATCCGCAAGCCCGCCGCATGGACGTTGGCGTGCGGCTCGGCCCCTTGGCCCGGCGTCGCGCCCATCAGGATGGTGTGGGCGCCGCCTGCGCTCTCATGGGTGATGTTGACGACGAGGCCGAGCACGCGCTGCAGCCCGAGGGGCGCGTGGACATGCGTCGCGACATGCTCCGCGCCCCAGCGCCAGCCCTCGACCCTCGGGCCGTGCCGCGCGGTCAGCGCCGCCAGCGCGTCGTCGAGGGCGAGGCGGGCGATGTCGGCGCAGGCCTCGCGCTCGGGCGTCTTGACGACGTCGCACCAGCGCGACGCGCCGCCCACATTGTGGAACACCCGCTCCACGAACAGCGGCCGCGGCCCTTCGATCAGCGGGAAGGCCGCGCCGAGCTCGTCCTCGGCGAGCCGGCGCGTCAGCATCCGCAGCCATTCCGAGAAGATCAGCGGCTCGGGATCATGCGCGGCCATCTCGCCGTTCCACTGGCGCAGCAGGTCGAGCGCCGCGGCGCGGCGCTGGCCGGCCGCGTCGGTCTCGGGCGGCGCGCTCCACCACAGTTCGCGCGCGATCAGCGGCAGCACGCTGCGCGCCATCTCCGAGACGGCGTCCGACTGCATCTCCATGAAGCTCTCGCGGCTGTGGAACTCGCGGTCGGCGATGCGGCGGGCGATGCGGCGGAAGCGGTAGGGCTCGGCCCAGTCGAAGGAGAGGTGCTCGGGGAAAGGGGCGTTGGTCACCCGGTTGTTGGCGTTGGCGACGGCGCCCGACAGGGGCCGCAGCGCGCGCGGCGCGGCCTCGGCCGGCATGAAGCCCTCCCAGTCGTTCTCGGCGCGCCAGCCGAGCGCGGGTATGCGGCCCTGCGTGCGGCTGTCGGCGCGGCGCAGCGGGATCGCGCCGGCGACGGCGATCCCCACGCCGTCGGGGTCGGCCATGACGACGTTCTGCGCCGGGGCCAGATGCAGCCGCGCCGCCGCCGCCCCCTCCTCGACGCTGCGCGCGCGCATCAGCGCCAGCAGCGCCTCCATCGAGCGGTCCTCCTCCGCCAGCCCCGTCCAGGCGAGCGCCGCGACATGGCCCGGCGGCGTGACGGCGGAGAAGTCGAGCTCGCCGCCCGCCGGCATCACCGGGCCGTGGCGGGTCGCGCGGAAGCGCAGCAGCGCGGGGTTGCGGCCGGCGACCTGCAGCGTCTCCTCGCGCGTCTCGAAGTCGGCCCAGCCGGTCGGCGTGCGGTAGCGGTCGGGATTTTCGGGGTCGATCTGTTCGAGATAGACGTCCTGATCGTCGATCTGGGTGGTCGCCAGCCCCCAGCCGAACACGTCGTTGCGCCCGATCAGAATCGCGGGAATCCCCGGGATCGAGCCCCCGATCGCGTCGAAACCGGGGCTCGAAAGCCGGGCGAGCATCCACACGCTCGGCGCCGACAGCCACAGATGCGGGTCGCTCGCCAGCAGCGGCGCGCCGCTGGCCGCCCGCGCGCCCGACACCGCCCAGATGTTGGAGGCGCCGCCCCGCCCCGGCTCTGCGAAAGGCGAGAAGGGCGAGGGCGCGGCGTCGGCGCGGTCGGCGGGCCCCGTCAGGCCGTCGCGCGGCGCGTCGAAGGCGGGCAGGGCCATAGCGCCATCATCGGGCGAGTCGGGGTCGAGATCGGCGATCTGCTCCGGCGACAGCAGCGCCAGCAGCCGCGCCCGCCGCGCCTCGAGGCGCGCCGCCGAGGTCAGCCGCAGCGCCATCAGCTTGACCAGAGACAGCGAGTCGGCGGCGGTCCAGGGGGCGAGCCCGTCCTGGCCGAACAGGAAGAATTCCGGCGCGCCGCGCCCCAGCGCCCGCGCGTTCACCGCGCGCACCCGCGCATTGACGCCTTCGGCGTAGGCGTCCAGCAGCGCGCGGGTCTGCGGCGACTGGAAGGCGAGGGCGGAGCGCGCGCGGCGCGGCAGCTCAAGCGCGCGCATCGACAGATCGACCGGCGCCGCCTGCGGGCCGAACAGCTCCGCCAGCCGCCCCTGCGCGGTGCGGCGCGCGATCTCCATCTGCCAGAGCCGATCCTGCGCATGCGCCCAGCCCAGCGCGAAGAAGCCGTCGGCGTCGGTCTGAGCGAAGATGTGCGGCACGGCCTGCGCGTCGCGCACGATCTCGACCGGGGCCGACAGTTCCGGGGCCGTCCAAGCTCCGGCGTAGTCGGGCAACGAGCGCGCGGCGAGGTAATAGGCCAGCCCCAGCCCCCCGAGCGCCGCAGCGGCCGTCGCGCCGAGCGCCCAGAGCATCAGCCGGAAGATCAGACGCATCGCGCGAAGTCCTTTCCGGGCGCGCCTTGACGCCGCTGCGGCCCGAAGTCAGGGTGCGCCGCGCAGCCCCGCAGGACACGCATCGCGCGCGCCTGCGGCTCAACATAGACGGGCGGACGGAGTTCGGACATGGCGAAGACGGCGTTTATCGGGCTCGGAGTGATGGGCTATCCGATGGCGGGCCACCTCGCCAAGGCCGGGCATGAGGTGACCGTCTACAACCGCACCGCCGCCAAGGCCGAGGCCTGGGCGTCGGCGCATGGCGGCGCGCATGCCGCGACGCCCGCCGAAGCCGCGGCGGGCGCCGATGTGGTGATGGCCTGCGTCGGCAATGACGACGACCTGCGCGGCGTGACGCTCGGCCCGGACGGCGCATTTGCGGGCATGGCGAAAGGCGCGGTGTTCGTCGATCACACCACCGCATCGGCGCTCGTCGCGCGGGAGCTCGACGCCGAGGCGCGCGCGCGCGGCCTCGGCTTCGTCGACGCGCCGGTCTCCGGCGGGCAGGCGGGCGCCGAGAACGGCGTGCTCACCATCATGTGCGGCGGCGCCGAGGCCGATTACGCGCGCATCTCGCCGGTGATCGCGGCCTATGCGCGCTCGCAGCGCCTGCTCGGGCCGTCGGGCGCGGGCCAGCTCGCCAAGATGGTCAACCAGATCTGCATTGCGGGGCTGGTGCAGGGGCTCGCGGAAGGGCTCGCCTTCGCGCAGGCCGCCGGTCTCGACGGCGAGGCGGTGATCGACGTGATCTCCAAGGGCGCGGCGGGCTCGTGGCAGATGGAGAACCGCCACAAGACCATGCTCGCCGACCAGTTCGAGTTCGGTTTCGCGGTGGACTGGATGCGCAAGGATCTCGGGATCTGCCTAGACGAGGCGCGGCGCAACGGCGCGGCGCTCCCGGTCGCGGCGCTGGTCGACCAGTTCTACGCCGAGGTGCAGAAGATGGGCGGCGGGCGCTGGGACACGTCCAGCCTGATCCGCCGCCTCCCGAAAGCCTGATCTCAGCGCGCGATCGGGCTGAACTTGGCGCCTTCGAGGCTTGCGCCGGCCAACAGCCCGTCCTGCCCGAAGACGATCGCGATCACCGGCGCTTCGCGCGAGGTGGTCTTGAGCTGGGCGCTCAGCCCGTCGCCCGGCATGGTCACCTCGGCGTCGACGCCGGCCTGCCAGCCCTGCGAGGCGCGGAACTTCTCCAGCGACGCGTCGGTCATGAACAGGAGCGCCTGCTTGGAGGACTGCACGCCCAGCTGGAAGCCGAGCGAGGCGGCGGCGAGCGCGTAATAGCCGACCGTTTCGCCGCCCACGAGCAGCGCGCCCTCGCCATAGGCGCCGCCGACGATCAGCCCGCCCTTGACGATGTTTGGCATTATCAGCACGCCGCGCGCCTGATCGAGCAGTTCCGCCGCGCCCGGCACGCTCGCGCGCAGTTCCTCCGTCGCGAGGCGCACGCGCGTGTCTATGATCTCGCGTTCCTCCGCCTGCGCCGTCGCCGCGCCGAACGCCAGAAGGACCGCGGCGAGGCCGATCTGCGACAGCGCCGCGCGCCGTGTTGGGGTGCTCATGGGGTTTCTCCTTTCCTACCGCCTGCGCTATGTGTCTAGCATGGCCCTCGGGGCGGAAAAGCGGCGGATGAGGCGAGGATGCGCGCGATCGAGGCGGACGAGTCGGTGAACGTGCTGGGCGCGCCGCTGGAGCCGTGCTCCACCGCGCCGATGACGGGGTTCTTCCGCAACGGATGCTGCGACACCGCCCCGCTCGACGCGGGCTCGCACACCGTCTGCGCGGTGATGACCGAGGAGTTCCTCGCCTTCTCGAAGGCGCGCGGCAACGACCTGTCCACGCCGCGCCCCGAATTCCATTTCCCCGGACTGAAGCCCGGCGACCGCTGGTGCCTGTGCGCGGCGCGCTGGATGGAGGCGCATCAGGCCGGCAAGGCGCCGCGGGTTCGGCTGGTCTCGACGCATCGCCGCGCGCTGGAGGTCTGTCCGATGGAGGCGCTGCGCGCCCATGCGCTCGATCTGAGTTGAGCGCGCGTCCGCGGATCGCGGTGGACAAGACGGCGCGCCGGGTGTGAACTGCCGTCGGAACCTTTCACGCAGGTCGACGCCATGCCCTTGCCCGCGCTGCTGACCGCTCCGCTCGCCCTGCGCCTCGCGCAACTCGCCGCGGCCGCCGCCATCGGCGCGGCGCTGGCGGCGCGGCGCGGTCCCGAACGCCTCGACATCGCCACCGAGGACGCGCTCGACCGGGTGCCCGAGGGCGCCGATCTGCGGCTCGATCCGCGCGCCGCCCGCGCCGACGCCGAGGCGCGCTGGCGGCGCGCCGTGCGGCTCGGGAGCGACGGGCCGGGGGTGGAGATCGACCTCTGCGCCGTCGGCCGCCTGCGCGCGCGCCGCCTGCGCGCCGCGCGCTGATATTCGCCTCGGCCACGCGCGGCGCGCCGGCCGACCCCCCGGAGACCGCCATGAAACTCTACTCGTCCCCGACCTCGCCTTATGTCCGCAAGGTGCGGATGCTGCTGATCGAGACCGGGCTCGACGACCGCGTCGAGCAGGTCGCCATCGCCACGACCCCGATCGCCCCGGACGCTGCGATCGCCGCCGCCAATCCGCTGGGCAAGATCCCCTGCCTCGAGCGGCCCGACGGCCCGGCGATCTTCGACAGCCGGGTGATTTGCCGCTATCTCGATAGCCTGCATCCGGGGCGGAAATTCTATCCGCGCGGCCCTGCGGAATGGACGGCTGCGACGCTGGAGGCGCTGGCCGACGGGATGCTCGACGCCGCCGTGATCGCGCTCTACGAATCGCGGCTGCGGCCTGCAGAGGCGCAGTTCCAGCCCTGGGTGGACGCGCAGATCCTCAAGATCACGCGGTCGCTGGATGCGCTCGAGACCCTCTGGATCGCCCATCTCGGCGGCCCGCTCGACGCCGGCGGTCTGGCGACCGGGGTCGCGCTCGGCTATCTCGATTTCCGCTACGGCGCGCTCGACTGGCGCGCGACGCGCCCGAAACTCGCCGCGTGGCACGATGGCTTCGCGGCGCTCGACAGCTACCGCGCGACCATGCCGCCCGCCTGACCCGACCGGTTCGCGCGAAACGCCGGCTGGCGCCGCAATTCGACCATATTTTCACCCAGGCCCCTTGCAGAGCCGGAGCCGCCGGCGCACTTCCGGGACAGTCCCTTCGGGGCGACTCGACGACGGTTCCGATCCCGGAGGACCTGCGTGACAATCCTGCTTCTGGCCGTCGGCATCGCGATTCTGGTGCTCGGCGGGGAATTCCTCGTGCGCGGCGCGGTCTCGGTCGCGGCGGGGCTCGGCATGTCGCCCCTTGTGATCGGCATCGTCGTCGTCGGCTTCGGCACCTCGATGCCGGAACTCGTCACAAGCGTCGAGGCTGCGCTGGTCGGCTCGCCGGGCGTGGCGGTCGGCAATGTCGTCGGCTCCAACATCTGCAACATCCTGCTGATCCTGGGGTTGACGGCGCTGATCAAGCCGGTGCTCACGGCGAAAGCGACGCTGAAGCGCGACGGAGCGGTGCTCGCCGTCGCCACCATTCTCTGCGTGATCACCGCGATGACCGGCATGGTCGAGCGCGCGACCGGGCTGATCTTCGCGATGTTGCTCGGCGCCTACGTCCTCTACGCCTGCATCGGCGACCGCAGGCAGGTCGCCGCGGACGCCGCGGAGGCCGAGATCGACATCGACATCGAAGCGGCGCAGGCGACCGGGCTCGGGCGCGCCGCGCTGATGATCGCGGCGGGCCTCGCGATGATGATCTTCGGCGCGCAGATGCTGGTGGACGCCGCGGTGACGCTGGCCGAGCGGCTCGGCGTGTCGGATGCGATCATCGGGCTGACGCTTGTCGCGCTCGGCACCTCGCTGCCGGAGCTCGTCACTTCGGTGGTCGCGGCGGCGCGCGGGCACAACGACGTCGGCTTCGGCAACATCGTCGGCAGCAACATCTACAACATACTCGGGATTCTCGGGATCACCGCGATCATAAAGCCGGTGGAGGTGCCCGCCGAGATCATGCAGGTGGACATCTGGGTGATGACGGCGGCGACGGCGCTTCTGCTCGGCGCGGCCTTCACCGGCTGGCGGGTATGCCGGGCCGAGGGCGGCGCGATGCTGGCTGGCTACGTCGCCTATATCGGCTGGCTCAGCGCGACCGCGCTCGGGAGCGCCGCCGCCGCCGGCTGAGACGCCCTCAGCCCTCCTCGGCCATCCGCCAAGGTCGGGGGAAGGCGTCGAGCGCCGCGGCGATGGCAGGGCGCGCGGCCTCGCCGGCCTCGGCGCGCACTTCGGCGACCGCGCCGAGCGTGGCGTCCTCGACGACGGTGACCTCGCCGCTCACCCCCGCCGCCGCCAGCGCCTCGGCGTAGACCCGCTCCATCGCGCGGCGGCGCAGCTCGGGCTTGAAGACCTTGCCGACGGCGGTCTTGGGCAGTTCGTCCGCGATCTCGACGCAGACGGGTTTCGCGGCGCGCTCGGTCACCCGCTCGGCGGCGAAGGCGCGCAGGGCGTCGCCTGTGACCGTCGCGCCTGGCCGCAACTCGACATAGGCGCAGGGCAGTTCGCCCGCATAGGCGTCGGGCTGGGCCACCGCGCCGGCGAAGGCGACGTCGGGATGCGCCATCAGCGCGTCCTCGATGACCGCGGGGTCGATGTTGTGCCCTCCGCGGATGATCAGATCCTTGGCCCGGCCCGTGATCCACAAATACCCGTCGGCGTCGACCCGCCCCAGATCGCCGGTGCGCACCACGCCCGGCGCCGCGAACAGCCCGGCGTTGCGCGCCTCCTCGAGATAGCCGGGGATCGAGCCGGGGCTGCGCACGCAGATCTCGCCGATCTCGTCGGTCGCGCAGCGCGTGCCGGCGCCGCCCTCGCCGAAGCGCAGGATGCTGATCTCTGTGAAGGGGAAGGACAGCCCGACCGACCCGATTTTGCGTTCGCCGCCCGGCGGATTGCAGGAGATGAGACAGGTCGTCTCCGTCTGGCCGTAGCCTTCGAGGATCTTCACGCCCGTCGCCGCCTCGAAACGGCGGAAGAGTTCCGGCGGCATCGGCGCCGAGCCGCAGAGCGCATAGCGCAGCGACGAGACGTCCGCGTTCACGGGCCGCTGCATCAGCGCCGCGACCGCCGTCGGCACGGTGCAGACGAAGCTCGCCTTCCAGCGCGCGACGAGTTTCCAGAAATTGTCCATCACACCGTCGCCGCGATAGCCCGCCGGCGTCGGCATCGCGAAATGCGCCCCGGACGCCACGCAGGCCATCAGCATCGGATAGGCCGCCAGCACATGAAACAGCGGCAGCGGGCACAGCACGGCGTCCTCGGGCCCCAGCAACAGCCGCTCGACCAGCCAGCCGTTGTAGAGCGCGCCGCGATGGGTGTGGGCGGCGACCTTGGGGGCGCCCGTCGTGCCCCCGGTGTGGAAATAGGCGCAGGGGTCGTCGAGCCCGTCCGCATGGACGAAGTCGAGCGCGTCCGCCCGCATCTTCGCCGCTTCGCGGCGGAAGGACAGAACCTTGGCGGTTCCGGGCGAAACGCGCTTCGGGCGCAGCAGCGGCAGCGCCCAGCTCAGCGGCGGGCCGAGATGACGGCCGAGGCCGACTTCGAGGATCGTCCGGCATTCCGGCGCATATCGCACGGCGTAGGCCGCCTTCTGGCTGACGTCCGTGCGCGGGAAGGGCGAGAGCGTCACCAGAACTTTCGCGCCGGTCTCGCGCAGCAGCGCCGCGATCTGCTCGGGCTCGAGCAGCGGATTGATCGGCGCGACGATCCCCGCCGTCATGCCGGCGAGCAGCGCCACGGCGGTCTCGGGGGCGTTGGGCAGCAGATAGGCGACCGTATCGCGCGGGCCGACGCCAAGGCTGCGGAACAGATTTGCGGCGCGGTTGACCTCGGCCAGCAGCTCCGCCCAGCTCAACGTCGCCGCCGGGTCCTTAGGCCCGCTGCGCAGCTGGAAGCTGATCGCCGGGCGCTCCCCGTGCGCCGCGGCGGTGGCGCTGAGCATCTGGTGGACGTTGGCGGCGCCGATCTGGGCGTCGAAGGGCGTCGCCTCGAAGGCGCGCATGTCCTCTGGCGTGGCGATCGCGGCGGCGCGCATCTCCGACCCTCCCATGTCGTTCTTTTGACATGAGAGGTTAGCGCCCCCTCGCGCCCGCGCAAGCGCGGCTTCAGGCCGGCGCGTCCGGGAAGGGAAGGCTCGGCCAGACGAGGCGGAAGGCGCAACCGCGCCCGCCGCTCACCGGGCTTTCGATCTGCAGGAGCCCGCCATGGATGCGCGCGGCCTTGCGGATCAGCGCGAGCCCCATTCCCGCCCCCTCGACCTCGTCGCGCGGGCGCAGCGTCTGGAACATCTCGAAGATGCGCTCTTGCAGGTCGGGCGGCACGCCCGGCCCGTCGTCGGTCACGGTGAAGACGCGCCGCGAGCCGTCCGCCTCCAGCCGGACCGAGATGCGGCCATCTTTTCGGTCGTGATGCTTGACGGCGTTGGCCAGCAATTCGCGCAGCGCGGTTTCGAGCGGCGCGCGATGGGCGCAGAACGGGTCGCCGGACCCCTCGAAGCCGATGGCGAAGCGCCCGTCGGGATCGATCTCGGCTGCGAGCCCTTCGACCATCAGATCGGGGCGCACGCGCTCGGCGGAATGGGCGATGCGCCCGATCTCGGCGTAGCTCTGCAGCGCGTCGAGAAGCGCCTCCAGCCGGTCGACGCGCCCGCAGAGCAGGTCGAGATGGAACTGCGCCTCGGGCGTGCAGAGCGTCCCGAGGTCCTCGCGCAGCCATCCCGTCAACGCCTTGACGCCGCGCAGCGGCGCGCGCAGGTCGTGGGCGGCTATGTGGGCGAAGGCGTCGAGCTCGACATTGCTCTGCACCAGAAGCGTGTTCTGGCGGCGCAAATGCTCCTCGAGCGCGGCCCGGCGCGCGATCTCCGTCTCCAGCGCTCCGCGCGAGGCGGTGGTGGTCTCCAGCGTGCGGGCCATCTCGTTGAAGGCCTCGCACATGTGGTCGCATCCGTCCGGCGACCCGGTTTCGATGCGGTGCGCGTAGTCGCCGTGACGGATCGCCGCGAAGCCGTCGGTGAGCGCGCGCAGGGGCCTCAGGAGCTGCGAGGCGATCGTCGACCAGAGGGCCGCGACGGCCGCGCCGCTGGCGATGAACATCGCGAACAGCGTGAGATTGGTGCGCCGCGCCGCAGCGTTCGCGCCCTTTAGCGCAGCGGCCATGACTGGCTCGACGGCGGCGCGGATCGCGACCACCGCTTGCAGAAGTCGATGCTTCGCCGCGCATAATCCTTCTGCGTCGAACACGAAATCGCAGCTCTGCGCGGCGGCGATCCCCTTGGAGAGCACGGCGCGCGCGCCGGCGAGCGCCGCCTCCATCTGCGCGATTTCAGGTCCGGCTTCGCGCGCGAGGTCGGCGTCGTCCCGGCTCGCCGCGGCCAGAGCCGCCGCATCGCGCAGGATGTCGAGGCGCCGGGGCTCGGAGGGTTCACGGATGAAGTCGACGATGGCGATGGAGACGTCCATCGCGGCGCCCTCGACCCGCATCAGGCCGCGCATCTGCGCGAGCGCGTGCTCGAGCCGGTCCATTTGCGCGTAAACGAGCGACGACGCGAGGCAAAGCAGCGCGAAGAACAGCGCGCCGACGAGATTGATGAGAACATGCGCGCGCATCGGCGGCTCTCCATCGACTTTCGGAAATCGGCGCGGGGTTTCGCGCCTGATACCCGGAAACGATGAAATTTCGCCTTAAATGCGCTCAGATGAGCCGACCGTCGCCCGATTCCGGCAGTTCGACCACGCGCCAGAAGGCCTCGATCAGCTTCACCGCCTCCATGAAGCTGTCGCCGACATTCGACTTGACCATGTACCCGGCCACGTTGCGGCGATATCCCTCGGCGATGTCGGCCTCCGACCGCGAAGTGGTCAGCACGAAGACCGTCGCGTCGCGCAAGCCGGGGTCGGCGCGCAGTTCGGCGAGGAACTCGAGCCCGTTCATCACCGGCATGTTGAGGTCGAGCAGGATCACATAGGGCCGCGCCAGCGGCTCGACGCCGCCGCCCCCCCGCAGGATGTCGAGCGCCTCCCGCCCGTTGCGCGCCTCGACGATCCGGTTGGCGATGCGGTTGGAGGCGAAGGCCCGCCGGACGGCCATCCGGTCGACTTCGTCGTCTTCTACAAGCAGAACCTGTACTTCCTTCATCGCTCGCGGCTCCCGAAAAGATGCACAGGACTTTAGTCTTATCTGCGATCAGGCTCCCGCGCAACGTGTGCGCCGCCCCTCTCATTCCCGCAGAGCGCGCATGACATCCGCGAGGATCGCCCCGAGCAGCGTCTCGTCCTCCGCATCCCCGCCCGCCGACGCGGCGACGGTCGCAGGGCGGGCAGGCGCTTCGCGCAGGGCCGGGAGCGATCGGACGGGCGCGCCCTCGTGCAGTCGCGCCATCGTATCGCGCCAGATCTCCGCGGGAAGCCCGCCGCCGGTCACGCCGGTGAGCGGCGCGTTGTCGTCGTTGCCCATCCAGACCCCGGCGACGTAATCGGCGGTGAAGCCGATGAACCATGCGTCCCGCGCGGCCTGCGTGGTGCCGGTCTTGCCGGCGGCGGGGCGGCCGTCGGGAAGGGCGGCGCGCGTTCCGGTGCCGCGCAGGATCGCCTCCTCCAGCATCGCCGTCACCCGGCCGGCGACGCGGTGGTCGAGCACGCGGCGGCGCTGCGCGTCGGCGCGCATCAGCGGCGCGTCGTCGCCGCGCAGGCGGATTTCGCGCAGGCCCCAGGGCGCGCCCGACAGCCCGCCCGAGGCGAAGGCGGCGTAAGCCCCGGTCATCTCGATCAGCGTCGCCTCGGAGACGCCGAGCGCCAGCGCCGGCCCCTCGGCCAGCGGCGAGGAAATCCCCAGCCGCTTCGCGACGTCGCGCACCCGGTCGCGCCCAGCGCGCTCGCCGACGCGCACCGCGACGGTGTTGATCGAGCGCGCCAGCGCGTCGGTCAGCGTCACCGGCCCGGAATAGCCGCCGCCGTAATTCTCTGGCGACCACCCCGCCAGCGTCAGCGGCGCGTCCGCGACGACGTCATTGGGCGACATGCCGCGCTCGAGCGCGGCGGCGTAGACGAAGGGCTTGAAGGCCGAGCCGGTCTGGCGCAGCGCCTGCGTGGCGCGGTTGAAGCCGCCGGCCCGCCCGTCGCGCCCGCCAACCACAGCGCGCACCGCCCCGTCGGGGGTCATCACGACGATCGCGGCCTGCGCGCGCGAGTCCGGCTTCACCCGCGTCTCGAAGACATGCGCGAGCGCGGCTTCGGCGGCGCGCTGGGCGCGCGGGTCGAAGGTCGTGCGGATCACCACGTCCTCGGCGGTGCCGGTCGTCAGATAGTCCGGCCCGTCGGCCATCGCCCAATCGGCGAATTGCGCGCCGATCCGCGCCGCCGCCGCCTGCGACAGGCCTGCAGGCGCGCCGAGCGCCGCCTGCGCCTGCGCCGCCGTCAGATATCCCTCAGACTCCATCGCCCGCACGATCACCGCCGCGCGCCCCTGCGCCTGCGCGATGTCCGTGGTCGGGGCGAAGCGCGACGGGGCCTTCAGCAGCCCGGCCAGCATCGCCGCCTCGGCGGGCGAGACGAACTTCGCCGACTTGCCGAAATAGCGCTGGCTCGCCGCCTCGAAGCCATACGTTCCCGCCCCGAGATAGACCCGGTTCAGATAAAGAGCGAGAATGTCGTTCTTGTCGTATTTCAGCTCCATGGCGAAAGCCATCGGAACTTCCATCAGTTTGCGCTCGATGGAGCGCTCATCGGTGAGGAAGACGTTCTTGGCGACCTGCTGGGTCAGCGTCGATCCGCCCTGCACAACCCGCCCGGCGCGCAGATTGACCAGCGCCGCGCGCGCGATCCCGCGGGGGTCCACGCCCCAATGGCTGTAGAAGCGACGGTCTTCGGCGGCGAGGATCGCATGGACGAGATGGGGCGACACGTCGCCGGGCCGGATTTCCCCGCCATATTGCTCGCCCCGCCAGGCGAACACGTCGCCATTGCGGTCGAGCAGCGTCACCGAGCCGCGCGCGCGCCCGTCGAACAACGCGTCAGCCTCTGGCAGCTGCGCGTGCATCGCCCAGACCGCGCCGCCGAGTATCACGGCGAACACGATCCCCACCCGCAGCGCCGCCCCGACGACGAAGCGCGCCAGCGCGCGGATCGCGCGATCGAGCCGCCCGGGTCCGCGCGGCGCGGACGGCTTCTCTGCGCGCTGTCCCTTGCGCGCTTTCGATGGGGTCTGCGGTCTGCGCGCGCCGCTCTTGCGCTCGTTCATCTGCGCTCTTCTCCGCTGCGACTGCTCGTGGAGCGCTGCCTCGGGGTTACTGCTACCGCATCGCGGCGGGAATGTGGAGCCTCAGCGGATCAGATGCCGCGTATAGCGCCGTTCTAGCCGCCCCAGCGCCCAGACGCCGAGATAGGTCAGGATCATGTAGAGAACCGCCGCCGTCAGCAGCCCCTCATAGACGACGTAATACCGCCCGTTGATCATGCGCCCGACGCCGAGGATGTCCTGCAGCGTGATCACGCTGGCCAGAGCGCTGCCGTGGAGCATGAAGATGAACTCGTTGCCCATCTGCGGCAGCGCGCGGCGCAGCGCCGAGGGGATCACGATGCGGCGCGCCGTCATCAGCGGCGACATGCCGAGCGCGGTCGCCGCCTCCTTCTCGCCGCGCGGGGTGGCGGCGATGGCGCCGCGCAGGATTTCGGCCTGATAGGCCGCCGAGTTGAGCGTGAAGGCGATCAGCGCGCACCACCACGCTTCGCGCAGCAGCGGCCACAGCGCGCTCTCGCGCACCCAGACGAACTGCGAAAGCCCGTAATAGATCAGGAACACCTGCACGAGCAGCGGCGAGCCCCGGAACACATAGACGAAGCCGCGCGCGAAGGGCGCCGCGATCGGCGTGCGCTCGCTCAGCGCGAAGGCGAGCGGCAGGGCGAGCAGAAAGCCCAGCGCCATCGCCAGCACGGTCAGCTCCAGCGTCAGCCAGACGCCGAGCGCCCAGCGGTCCCATTCGCCGATCACGAGGCAGGGGTTGAAGAACCACGGAGCCCCGGCGCGCGACGCCTCCGCCGCCGCCGTGCAGAACGCGCTGTCGAGCACCGCCGTCATCGCTCAGTGCCCCCGCGCGAAGCGGCGCTCGGCGAGCCGGAAACCCCAGTTCGACAGCGCGGTGATCAGCAGATAGGCGACAAGCACGACGAGCAGGAAGGTGAACGGGTCGCGTTCGCGCCGGCCGATCCTGAGCGCGAGCCCCACCAGATCGGAAAGCCCGATGATCGAGACGACCGCCGTCGCCTTGACCAGCACTTGCCAGACATTGGCGTAGCCGGGCAAGGCGTGGCGCGCGAGCTGCGGGATCACGATGCGCCAGAGCGTGCGGCCCTTCGTCAGCCCGTAGGCGCGCGCCGCTTCGATCTGCCCGCGCGGCACGGCGAGATAGGCGCCGCGGAAGGTTTCGGTCATGTATGCGCCGTAGATGAAGCCGATCGACAGCACCCCGGCGGCGAAGACCGACACGTCGACGCCTTCCAGCCCCACGGAGCGCGCTATCACGTTCACCAGCCTCTGCCCGGCGAAATAGACGATCAGGATGGTGACGAGCTCGGGAACTCCCCGGATCACGGTCGTGTAGACGCTCGCCGTCCCGCGCGCGAGCCAGCCGCCGCCGAGCTTGGCGGCAGCCCCGAGCGCGCCGAGAACGGTCGCGAGCGCGAGCGACAGCAGCGCGACGGCGATGGTGACCCCGAACCCCTCGAGCAGCAGCGGCCCCGCGCCGATCACCGCCTCCATGCGGCGCGCTTCGTTCGGAGGGATCGGGGTTCAGTCGCCATAGACGTCGAAGCCGAAATAGCGGTCGTTGATTTCGGCGAAGACGCCGTTGGCGCGGATCGCGGCGATGGCCGCGCTGAAACGGTCGCGCAGGTCCGGGTCGGTCTTGCGCACCGCGATCCCGGCGCCCTCCCCATGCAAGGCCGGATCGAGATGGTTGCGCCCGAACATCGCGAAGCCCGACCCCTGCACGGTGTCGAGAAAGCCGCTCTCCAGCGCCAGCGCGTCGGCCATCGCCGCGTCGCAGCGCCCGACGCCGAGGTCGAGGAACGCCTCCTCCTGCGTGGGGTAGAGGGCGAGCTCGGCCTCGGGAAACTTCGCCTCGAGATAGTCCTGATGGATGGTGCCGCGCTGGATGCAGACGCGCTTGCCGGCCAGCCCTGCCGGCGTGTCCTCAAGCCCCGCATCGGCGGCGGCGGCGAAGCGGATCGGCGTCTGCTGGTACTTCGCCGAGAAGTCCACGCGCTGCCTGCGCGCCTCGGTGATCGCCATCGAGGCGACGATGGCGTCGCATTTGCCTTCCTCGAGCGCCGGCAGGATCGCGTCCCACTCCGTCGCCACCATCCGGCATTCGGCGCCCATCTCGGCGCAGAGCGCGCGGGCGATGTCGATGTCGAAGCCCTCGACCTCGCCGGCGTCGTTGGTCCAGGAGAAGGGCGGATAGGCCCCCTCCACGCAGATGTCGAGCTGGTCGGCGACCGCAGGCGCGGCGGCGAGCAGGCAGGCGGCGACGAGGAGCGGGCGGAAGGGCGCGCGGGGCATGGAAGGACCTCGGACGGGTTGCGGGCCCGCAACTCTTGCGGGCGCCGCGTCGAGGGTGCAAGCGTCGGTCTGCGGCGTCCGCGTCATCCGCCGTAGATGTCGAAGGCGAAATAGCGGTCGTTGATTTCCTTGTAGACGCCGTTCGCCCGGATTGCGGCGATCGCCGCCGACAGCGCGTCGCGCAGTTCGGTGTCGGCCTTGCGCACGCCGATCCCCGCGCCATTGCCGAAATATTTCGGATCGGTGTGGTCTGCGCCGAAGAAGGCGAAGCCTGCGCCGGCGCTCGTGGCGAGGAACCCGTCCTGAATGGCCATGCTGTCGGCGAGGATCGCGTCGCAGCGCCCAGAGCCGAGATCGAGGAACACCTCGTCCTGCGTCGGATAGAGCACAAGATCGGCCTTCGGGAACGCGCCCTCCATATAGTCGTGATGGATCGTCCCGCGCTGCACGCAGACCCTCTTGCCGGCGAGGCCCGACGGCGTGTCTTCGAGGCCCGCGCCCTCGGCGGCGGCGAAGCGCGCCGGGGTCTGGTAGTATTTCGCCGTGAAGTCGATGCGCTGCTTGCGCTCCTCGGTGATCGACATCGAGGCGACGATGGCGTCGCACTTGCCTTCCTCGAGCGCGGGGATGATCGCGTCCCACTCGGTGGCGACCATCTCGCAGGTCTTGCCCATCTCGGCGCAGAGCGCGTTGGCGATGTCGATGTCGAAGCCGACGACGTCGCCGCTGTCGCTGGTCTGGGAGAAGGGCGGATAGGCCCCTTCGACGCAGATGCGCAGATCGGCGGCGGCGGCGGATGCTGCGGTCAGCGCGGCGAGCGCCGCCGCGAGAGTGATGCGGGTCATTGTTCTTCTCCCTGTCAGCGCATCGCCGTCCCTTGCGCGCGCCTGTCGAAAATTCTCCGAATGCGCCGCGCCTGTCAAAGGCTCGCGCGCCGCTTGCACCGATAAGGCCTTCAGTCGCGCACCCTCGCGAGGAACTGGCGCAACCGCTCCGACTTCGGCGCGCCGAATAGCGCGTCCGGCGGGCCCTCCTCCTCGATCATCCCCTGATGGAGGAACACGACGCGGGTCGCGACTTCGCGGCAGAAGCCCATCTCGTGCGTGACCAGCAGCATGGTCCGCCCCTCTTCGGCGAGGCTGCGGATCACGCTCAGCACTTCGCCGACGAGTTCGGGGTCGAGCGCCGAAGTCGGCTCGTCGAACAGCAGCACCTCGGGCTCCATGCACAGCGCGCGCGCGATGGCGACGCGCTGCTGCTGGCCGCCGGAAAGCTGGATCGGATAGGCGTCGCCGCGCTCCGGCAGGCCGACGCGCGCGAGCAGCCGCAGCGCCCGCGCCTCGGCCTCCGCCCGCGGCAGGCCGAGAACGTGGATCGGCGCCTCCACGAGGTTCTCCAGCACCGTCATGTGCGACCAGAGGTTGAAGCTCTGGAACACGAAGCCGAGCTTCGCGCGTATGCGCCGCAGCTTTTCGGGGTCCTTCGCGCCGGGTCCGCGCTTGCCGTGGTGGATCTCGATGCGCTCGCCGCCGACGCTGATCTCGCCTTCGTCGGGCGTCTCAAGCAGGTTCACGCAGCGCAGCAGCGTCGACTTGCCCGAGCCGGAAGCGCCGATCAGCGCGATGACGTCGCCGCGCCGCGCCTCGATCGACACGCCGCGCAGCACCGGGACGGCCCCGAAGCTCTTGCGCAGACCGGCGATGGAGAGTTGCGCGCCCATGGCGGCCTCCGCTGATGCGCGGCGAGTTAACGATGGAGCGTCGATCTGCGCAAGGCGGTCCCCCCCCTCGCGCCCTCGGCGATCAAATTTATGCTCAAATAATCAGCACAGAGCAAAGATTAGGCAGATTTTCGGGGCCCCCACGCTTGGCTCGCGGCGCTGAGTTAACGAGTGCTTCATGTTGCGCAAGCGCGGCGCGCCGTCGTCGGCAACTGGCATGCGGGTTGCATCGCGTCGACCCGAGCCCGGCGAACCGGGCCCAACGGAGCAAGGGGTGTCACATGAAGCTCATCATCGCCGTGATCAAACCCTTCAAGCTCGAAGAAGTGCGTGAGGCGCTGACCAGCATCGGCGTTCAGGGTCTCATGGTCTCCGAGGTGAAGGGATACGGCCGTCAGAGCGGCCATACGGAAATCTATCGCGGCGCGGAATATGTCGTGAACTTCGTTCCGAAGATCAAGATCGAGATCGTCTGTCAGGACAGCGCGGTCGACAAGATCGTCGAAACGATTACGACCAGCGCCCGGACCGGCAAGATCGGAGACGGCAAGATATTCGTCACCAGCGTCGAGCAGGCGGTGCGCGTGCGCACCGACGAGCGCGGCGAAGACGCGTTGTGAGCCGCCGCAAGGCGTCAGTTCAGCATGAGGAATGACATGAACCGCATAATTTCCCTTTTCGCGCTGGCGGCGGCGCTGCTCGCCGGACCCGCGCTGGCGCAGGACGCGACGGAGGCGGTCGCCGAGCTCGTCGCCTCGCCCGATCCCGCAGCGCACACCGTCTGGATTCTCAACACGCTGCTCTTTCTGATCGGCGGCTTTCTCGTGATGTGGATGGCCGCAGGCTTCGCGATGCTCGAGGCGGGCCTCGTGCGCTCCAAGAACGTCGCGATGCAGTGCACCAAGAACGTGGCGCTGTTCTCCATCGCCGCCGTCGGCTACTACCTCGTCGGCTACAACCTCATGTATCCGCTCGGAAACTGGTCGATCGGCACGGATGAGACAGGCGGCTATCTCGGCGCGTTCGGGATTGCGGTGCTCGAAGCGGTCGGCATCGGCGCCGACGGCGCGGACGACATCGAATACGCCTCGACCGGCTCGGACTTCTTCTTCCAGCTGATGTTCTGCGCGACCACCGCCTCGATCGTCTCGGGAACGCTGGCGGAGCGCATCAAGCTCTGGCCGTTCCTGATCTTCACGGTCGTGCTCGTCACGCTGATCTACCCGATCCAGGCCTCGTGGAAATGGGGCGGCGGCTTCCTCGACAGCCAGTTCGGCTTCCTGGACTTCGCGGGCTCCACGGTCGTGCACTCGGTCGGGGGGTGGGCGGCGCTTGCCGGCGCGATCATTCTCGGGCCGCGCCTCGGGAAGTATGCGGCCGACGGCTCGGTGAAGCCGATGCCCGGCTCGAACCTGCCGCTCGCCACGCTCGGCACCTTCATCCTGTGGCTGGGCTGGTTCGGCTTCAACGGCGGCTCGCAGCTGGCGATGGGCTCGATCGGCGACGCGGCGGACGTCTCGCGCATCTTCGCCAACACCAACACCGCCGCCGCCGGCGGGGCGCTCGGCGCGCTGATCCTGACGCAGGTGGTCTACGGCAAGATCGACCTGACGATGGTGCTGAACGGCGCGCTGGCGGGCCTCGTCTCGATCACCGCCGAACCGCTGACCCCGAGCCTCGGCATGGCGACGCTGATCGGCGCGGTGGGCGGCGCCATCGTGGTGTTCGCGGTGCCCTTCCTCGACAAGCTCAAGATCGACGACGTGGTCGGCGCCATCCCGGTGCATCTGTTCTGCGGGATCTGGGGCACGCTCGCGGTGGTGCTGACGAACTCCGACGCCACGCTTTACGGGCAGCTCGTCTCGATCGTGGTCGTCGCCGTGTTCGTTCTGGTCGCGAGCGGCCTGGTCTGGCTGATCCTGAACGTCGCGATGGGCCTGCGCGTCACCAAGGACGCCGAGATGGAGGGTCTCGACAGCGCCGAACTCGGCATGGAGGCCTATCCCGAATTCGGCAAGGGCTCCCAATTCGCCTGAGCCGACGCCTCTCCCCCCAGAGGCGCCGACGCGGCGCCTCCTCCTCCCCGGGCGGTCGCGCCCGGGGTTTTTGTTCCCCTCGACACGTGTTCGACGCCGCGGCGGGTCGTCTTGTCGCGATTTCCGTTCGCCGATATGGTCGCGCCGCGCGCAGGCGGGGCGGGTCCGCGCCGCGCGAGGGGGTGTCCTACAGATGGCCGCAGCGACGATCCGGGGCTCGATCACCGCCATGGCGACGCCGTTTCGCGACGGCGCGCTCGACGAGGCGGCGTTGCGCGCGCTGGTCGAGCATCAGATCGCGGAAGGGTCGCACGGGCTCGTCCCCGTGGGCACCACCGGCGAGAGCCCGACGCTGACCCATGAGGAGCACGAGCGCGTCATCGCGCTGACCGTCGAGACCGCCGCGGGGCGCGTTCCCGTGATCGCCGGCGCGGGCTCCAACAACACCGCCGAGGCGATCCGCTTCATCCGCTTCGCCGAGCAGGTCGGCGCCGACGCCGCGCTCGTCGTAACCCCCTATTACAACAAGCCCAGCCAGCAGGGCCTGATCGCGCATTTCACCGCGCTGCACGAGTGCTGCGACCTGCCCATCGTGATCTACAACATCCCCGGCCGCTCGGTCGTGGACATGATCCCGCAGACCATGGGGGAGCTTGCGAAGCTCCCGCGGATCGTCGGCGTCAAGGACGCGACCGGCGACGTGACCCGCGTCAGCAAGCAGCGCGCGACCTGCGGGGCCGACTTCATCCAGTTGTCGGGCGAGGATGCCTCGGCGCTCGGCTTCAACGCGCATGGCGGGGTCGGCTGCATCTCGGTCACGGCCAATGTCGCGCCGAAGCTCTGCGCCCAGTTCCAGGAGGCGACCCTGCGCGGCGACTATCCGGCGGCGCTGTCGCTTCAGGACCGTCTTCTGCCGCTGCACGAGGCGATGTTCTGCGAGCCAAATCCCGGCCCCGCCAAATACGGGCTGTCGCTGCTCGGCCTGTGCTCCGCGGAGCAGCGCCTGCCGCTGACCCCGATCTCCGACGCCGCGAAGGCGCGGGTGCGCGGAGCGATGGTCGCGGCGGGGCTGATCGCCGCCTGATGGCCGTCGGCAAGGACGGCCGCCGCATCGTCGCCGAGAACCGCAAGGCCCGGCACGCCTATTTCATCGAGGACGACCTCGAAGCGGGCATCATGCTTCAGGGCTCGGAGGTCAAGGCGCTGCGGCAGGGCGGGGCGAACATCGCCGAGAGCTACGCCAGCGTCGAAGGCGGCGAGCTGTGGCTGATCAACGCCTACATCCCGCCCTTCAAGCAGGCCAAGACCTGGGGCCACGAGGAGCGGCGGCGGCGCAAGCTGCTGGTCAACGCGCGGGAACTGGCCAAACTGCATCAGGGCGTCAGCCGCGAGGGGATGACCATCGTGCCGCTCGAGCTCTATTTCAATCCCAAGGGCGTGGCGAAGCTGAAGATCGGCGTGGCCAAGGGCAAGAAGATGGCCGACAAGCGCGAGACCGAGAAGGCGCGCGACTGGGCGCGCGACAAGGCGCGTCTGTTGCGGGCGCGCGGATAGGGAGAGGCCGATGGGCTGGGCGCCGCCGGACCACGCGACGATCATGGCGGCGCTCGACGCCAGCTGGCCGGGCGCGGAGGCCGTGCGGCTCGGCGGCTGGACGCTGCGCCGCGGGCTCGACGGCGGTCGGCGCGCAAGTTCGGTATGGCCGGCGTCGCCCCCGGATCGCGACCTCGCCGAGGCGATCGCCGAAGTCGAGCGCGTCACGGCCGAATGGGGTCAGCCGGCGCTGTTCCAGCTCGGACCGCCCGACATGGGCCTCGACGCAACGCTGGCCGAGCGCGGCTACGCGAAGGCGACGCCCTGCCTGCTGATGACCGCGGACGCCGCTTCGGTCGCCGCAAACGGAACTGGCGGGCGGATGGTGATCCGGGTGCGCGCGCCGCTCGCTCTGCTCGACGCCTTCTGGAGCGCTGGCGGGATCGTCCCGGCGCGGCGCGCGGTGATGGCCCGCGTCGCCTGCGCGCGCGAGACGCTGATCCTGCGCTCCGACGACGACCGGGTCGCGGCGGCCTGCTTCGTGGCGGCCCCTGGCGCGGTGGCGGTGATGAGCGCGCTGCTCGTCGCGCCCTCCCATCGGCGCAACCGTCTCGGCGCGCACGCCGTCGCCGCCGCGGCGGAATGGGCGGCGGAGGCGGGGGCGCAGACGCTGGCGCTGTCGGTCGAGGCCGAGAACGCGGCCGCCGTGGCGCTCTATCGCCGGCTCGGCTTCGTCGAGGCGTCGCGCTACTGGTATCGTCAGGCGGCCGTCTGAACGCGATGCGCCGGCGGCTCGAGTTCGCGCTTGCGGCGCTTCTCGCGGCGCAGGCCGTCGCGGCGCAGCCTGCGTTGGAGGCCGCCCTGAACCCGCCCGAAGGCGCGCGGGTGCTGCTCGACGCCGCCCCCGAAGCGCAGATCGTCGTCGTCCCGATCCGCCCCGCGACGGGCGGCGCCGCGCCCGCCGACGCGTTCGAGGGCGTCGCGCGCTGGCGCAGTTTCGCGCTGGAGGGGGGCGGCGCGCCGCTCGCGCAGGCGCGGCGGCTGCGCGACGCGCTCGCGTCGGCGGGTTTCGAGACGGTCCTCGACTGCGCCGCCGAGGCTTGCGGCGGTTTCGCCTTCCTCTCGGCGATCGAGCTGCTTCCGCCGCCCGACATGCTCGTCAACCTCGCCGATTTCCACCAGCTGACCATGCGGCGCGCCGGCCCCTCGGGCGGCGAGGTCGTCGTCTCCGCCCTGTTCAGCCGATTGGGCGGGCGGCTCCACGGGCAGATCGTCGACATGGCGACCGGAACCGCCGCGCCGCCGCCGCTCCGTCCCCACCCGGACGACGCGTCCGCGCCAACCTCCGCGGGCGGAGACCTCGGCGCGGAGCTCGACGCGCGGGGCTTTGCGGCGCTTGACGGGCTCGACTTCGTCGCGGGTTCCGCCGAGATCGCCGCGGGCGGCGACGCGATCCTCGACGCCGCCGCCGCGGCGCTGGCCGCCCGCCCCGCACTGGCGGTGGCGGTGGTCGGGCACACCGACGGCTCGGGCGGCCTCGCCGCCAATCTCGACGTCTCTCGCGCGCGCGCCGAGGCGGTGCGCGCGGCGCTGATCCACCGCGGGATCGACGCAGCCCGGCTTTCGGCGGAGGGCGCGGGCTGGCTCGCCCCGCGTGCGAGCAACGCGCACGACGCCGGGCGGGCCGCCAATCGCCGGGTCGAACTGGTCGCGCGCTGAGCTGTCTCAGGCCGGCGGCAGCCTCAGGATCGCGCGCGCCTGCGCCGGCGTGGCGACGGGCCGGTCATGGCGCGCGCAGAACTCTGCCGCGCGCCGCACCAGCGCCGCGTTCGACGGGGCGAGCGTCTCGCGGTCGAGACGCAGATTGTCCTCGAGCCCGGTGCGCAGATGGCCCCCGGCCTCGGCGCACCAGTCGTTCAGCAGCGCCTGCCCCGGGCCGACCCCCGCCCCGCACCACTGCGCGTCGGGCGCGAGCCGCTGGAGGGTCGCCACGTAGAAATCGAACACGGCGCGGTCCACCGGCATCGCGTTCTTCACGCCCATCACGAACTGGACGTAGAGCGGCGAGGCGAGCCGCCCGTCCTGCGCCATCGCCACGGCCTGGAAGATGTGGCTCAGGTCGAACGCCTCGATCTCGGGCTTGATCCCGTAGCCGCGCATCTCGCCGGCGAGCCAGTCCACCAGTTCGGGGCTGTTCTCGTAGACGCGCGTCGGGAAGTTGTTGGAGCCGACGGTCAACGACGCCATTTCGGGGCGCAGCGGCAGCATGCCCCCGCGCTCGCGCCCCGACCCCGACCGCCCGCCGGTGGAGAACTGCACGATCGCGCCGGGGCAATGCGCGCGCAGCCCCTCCATCAGGCGCGCGAATTTCTCGGGATCGGATGAGGGCGTCTCGTCGTCGTTGCGCACGTGGCAATGCAGGATCGAGGCGCCCTCCTCGAAGGCCTCCTGCGCGCTCTCTACCTGTTCGGAGACGGTGATCGGGACGGCGGGGTTGTGGACCTTGCGCGGCACCGAGCCGGTGAGGGCTGCGCAGATGATGGCTGGGTCGGGCATGGCGGGCGGTCCTCGAAACGGGGCGCGGTCGGCGCGCGAGGCGGCCGCGATTCCTACACTGATCAGACTCCTGTGGCGATGTCCGCATCGGAGTCGGGCCCTCTGGCGCGGGACGCTTTCCTTTGACGCGCCGATGCGGCAGAGCTTGGACGCCGCGCGGCGACTTCGCGAGGTCTGACCGGGAGCCAAGATGACACCGTCTGTCTTAGGGTTCGCGCGCGCGGCGCGCGCCGTGCTCCTGACGCTGTCGCTCGCGCCCGCGGTCGCCCTCGCGCAGGCCCCGGCCGTGGGGGTGCTGACGCTCCGCTCGACCGAATTCCGCCCCGAAGCGCGCTTCACCGGGCGGGTCGAGGCTGTGGACAGCGTCGAGATCATCGCCCGCGTCACCGGTTTCGTCGAGGCGCGCGGGTTCCGCGAGGGCCAGACGGTCGGGGTGGGCGATCTGCTCTACAGCATCGAGCGCGCCCCCTATGAGGCGACGCTCGCGCAGGTCGAGGCCGAGGTCGCCCGCGCCGAGGCGGCGGTGACGCTCGCCGATCTCGATTTCGCGCGCAAGCGCGAGCTGGTGGGGCGCGAGGCGGTGGCGCAGGCCCAGCTCGACGAATCGACGGCCAAGCGCGACGAGGCGCGCGCGGCGCTGCTGTCGGCGCAGGCGCGGCGCAAGCGGGCGGAGCTCGACCTCGCCTACACCGAGATCACCGCGCCGATCGCCGGGCGGATCGGGCTGACGGCGGCCTCGGTCGGCGACCTGGTCGGACCGGAAGCCGGAACGCTCGCCCGGATCGTCGCGCAGGACCCCGCCTATGTCGTCTTCCCGGTGACGCAGCGCGAACTGCTGGCCACGCGCGCCTCGGCGGAGTCCGGCGGCGTCTCCGCCTCCGAAGTCGAGGTGGCGGTCGAACTGGTCGACGGTTCGACCTATCCCGCGCTCGGGGCCATCGACTTCGTCGACGTGGCGATGGACCCAGGCACCGACACGGTGCGCGTGCGCGCGGCTTTTCCCAACCCCGACGGCGCGCTGGTCGACGGCATGCTGGTGACGGCGGTGGTGCGCCTCGGCGCCGCGGAGCCCGCCCTCCTCGCCCCGACGCGCGCGGTCATGGTGGACCAGACCGGGCGCTACGTTTTGGTGGTGGACGCGGAGGGGAGCGCGCAGGTCCGCCGCGTCGAGACCGGCGCGACGCGCGGCGCGGAGGTGATCGTGCGCAGCGGCCTGTCCGAAGGCGACCGGCTGATCGTGGACGGCCTCCAGCGCGTGCGCCCCGGCCAGCCCGTCGACGCCGCCGAGATCGCGGGGAACTGAGCCCGTGATCTCCTCGGTCTTCATCTCGCGGCCCCGGCTCGCGATCGTCATCTCGGTCGTCATCACGCTGGCGGGTCTGATCGCGCTGCGCGCCATCCCCGTCGCGCAGTTCCCCGACATCGTGCCGCCGCAGGTCACGGTTTCGACGAGCTATCCCGGCGCCGGCGCCGAAGTGACCGCCGCCACCGTCGCCCAGCCGATCGAGTCGCAGATCGTGGGCGTCGAGGACATGCTCTACATGAAGTCGGCGAGCGGGTCGGACGGCTCCTATGCGCTGACCGTCAGCTTCGCCGTCGGAACCGACGCCGACATCGCGACCGTCAACGTGCAGAACCGCGTCGCGCGCGCGCTGTCGGGATTGCCCGAGGAAGTGCAGCGCCAGGGCGTGACGGTGCGCAAGAAATCCTCCGCGCCCCTGATGTTCATCACGGTGCACTCGCCCGACCGCTCGCGCGACCTGCTGTTCCTGTCGAATTTCGTCGGCATCGAACTGCTCGACGCGATCAAGTCGGCCCCCGGCGTTGGCGACGCGACGCTGTTCGGCGCGCTCGACTATGCGATGCGGGTCTGGCTCGACGTCGAGCGGATGACGGCGCTCGAGATCACTCCGGGCGACGTGATCGCGGCCTTGCGCGGCCAGAACGTGCAGGCGGCCATCGGGCGCGTCGGCGCTCAGCCCGCCGCCGATGCGGAAGTGCAGCTGACGCTGGAGACGATGGGGCGGCTCACCGAGCCCGAGCAGTTCGCCGCCGTGGTGATCCGCGCGCGGCCCGACGGCTCCTTCGTGCGGCTGCGCGATGTGGGCCGGGTCGAGCTCGGCGGGCGCAGCTACGACGTCGCCAGCCGCTTCGAAGGCGGCGACGGCGCGGTGATCGGCGTCAACCAGCTTCCCGGCTCCAACGCCATCGCCGCCGCCGACGCCGTGCGCGGGGTGCTGGAGGGCGCGCGGGCGAATTTCCCCGAAGGCGTCGACTACACCATCGTCTACGACACGACCGAATTCGTGCAGGCCAGCATCGACGAAGTGATCAAGACGCTGCTTGAGGCCTTCGCGCTGGTGGTGCTGGTTGTGTTCCTGTTTCTCGGCAGCCTGCGGGCGACGATCATCCCGCTTGTGGCGGTCCCCGTCGCGCTGATCGGCACGTTCGCCGTGATGCTGGCGCTCGGCTATTCCGCCAACACCGTCTCGCTTCTGGCGCTGGTGCTCGCCATCGGCATCGTGGTGGACGACGCCATCGTCGTGGTCGAGGCGGTCGAGGCCAAGCTCGCCGCCGACCCCTCCCTCTCGCCCGCCGAGGCCGCGCGCGCCGCGATGGCCGAGATCACCGGGCCGATCGTCGCGATCACGCTGGTGCTGCTGTCGGTCTTCGTGCCGGTCATGTTCCTGCCGGGCATCACCGGCCAGCTCTACCAGCAATTCGCCGTGGCCGTGTCAGTCTCGATGGTGATCTCGGCGATCAACGCGCTGACCCTCTCGCCCGCGCTCTGCGCGCTGCTGCTGAAACCGGGCCACGGCGCCCCGAAGGGGATCATGGGCCGGGTCATGCGCGGGATCGACGCCGCGCGCGACGGCTACGCATGGGTTGTGCGGCGGCTGGTGCGCGTCGCAATCCTCGGCCTCGTCGCGGCGGCGGCATTCGGTGCGGGGACCGGGTGGCTGTTCGGCGTCGTGCCGTCGGGTTTCCTGCCGGCGGAGGATCAGGGCGTGATCTTCGTCGAAGTCCAGCTGCCGGAGGCGGCCTCGCTGACGCGCACGCAGGCGGCGGTCGAGACAGTCGACGCCATCGTGCGCGCGCAACCCGGCGTCGCCGCGATCACGGCGATCTCGGGCTACAGCTTCGTCGACGGGCTGGTGAAGTCCAACGCCGGCTTCCTCGTGGTGACGCTCGCGCCCTTCGAGGAGCGCACCGCGCCCGAGACCCGCGTCGATGCGCTGATCGCGACGCTGCGGCGCGAGCTGGCGGGGGTGCGCGAGGCGGTCGGCGCGCCGTTCAACCTGCCGCCGATCATAGGCCTCGGCACCGGGGCGGGGTTCGAGCTGCAACTGCTCGACGCGCGCGGGGCGGGCGCGACCGAGCTCGCCGCAGTCGCCCGCGCGCTGGTGCTCGCCGCCAATCAGGACGAGCGGCTGGCGGGCGTCTACACCACCTTCGCCGCCTCGACCCCCAAGATCCGCCTCGACATCGACCGCGAGCGGGCGCAGACGCTGGGCGTCGAGATCGCCGACGTGTTCCAGGCCCTGCAGGCGACGCTCGGCGGCTACTATGTCAACGACTTCAACCTGTTCGGCCGCAGCTTCCAGGTGGTGGCGCAGGCCGAGGCGGACCAGCGCGCCGCCATCGACGACATCTTCCGCATCCACGTCCGCAACCGCGACGGCGCGATGGTGCCGCTGCGCGCCTTCGCCGAGCCGCAGCCCATCGTCGGGCCGCAATTCGTCGGGCGCTACGCGAATTTCCCGGCGGTCACCGTCCAGGGCGTCCCCGCGCCCGGGCGCAGTTCGGGCGAGGCGTTGGAGGCGATGGAGGAGGTCGCCGCCGCCACCCTGCCGCCCGGCTATTCCTTCCGCTGGACCGGCACGGCGCTGCAGGAGAAGGAGGCGGCGGGCCAGACGGCGATCATCCTCGCGCTGGCGGTGCTGTTCGCCTATCTGTTCCTCGTCGGCCTCTATGAGAGCTGGACGATCCCCGTTCCCGTGCTTCTGTCGGTCGCCGTGGGCCTCTTCACGGCGATGCTCGCCTTGCTGGCAGCGGGGCTCGACAACAACCTTTACGCGCAGATCGGGATCGTCGTGCTGATCGCGCTGGCGGCCAAGAACGGGATTCTGATCGTCGAATTCGCCAAGCTGCGGCGCGAGCAGGGGATGCCGATCGCCGAGGCCGCCGTCGCCGGCGCGCGCGAGCGCTTCCGCGCCGTGATGATGACCAGCTTCGCCTTCATCGCGGGCCTCCTGCCGCTGGTGACGGCGAGCGGCGCCGCCGAGCTTAGCCGGCGCGGCGTCGGCACGGCGGTGTTCGGAGGGATGCTGGGCGCGGCGCTGATCGGGATTTTCGTCATCCCTCTGCTCTATGTCGTGTTTCAGACGGCGCGCGAGCGGCTGAAAGGCGGCGGCGCGGCCTGAGCGGGCGCCGTCACACCCGGTCGGGCTCCCAGTTCAGGAAGAAACCGACATCGCCAGGCATGCCGCCGGGGAAGCTGACGATCATCGCCTTGAGCTTGTAGCCGAGCGGCTGCGCCACCGCCTTGTAGCGCTCGTAAAGTTGGCGCGCCTTTCCCTGCAGCGTGTCCGGCCAGTCCGGATCGCCGTTGTTGATCGCCCGCCCGCCATCCGAACACAGTTCGGAAGGGAAGCTGTAGACCAGCGCCTCCAGCTTGCCGTCGGCGGCGGCGTTGAGCACGAGGCGGCGGATCATCTCGCGCTCCCGCTCGCTGAGATCGTCCTTGAGGAACGCGTCGACGAAGGTCGCGCGCTCGGATTGCGCCGCCTCCTGCGCCTTGCGGCGCTCTTCGAGCTCCCTCATCTGGGTCTCGAGCATCGCGAGGCGCAGCGCCTCGGCGCTCTTGGGCGCGTCGTTCATGGGGCTCTTCCCTGGCCTCGGCGTCGGATGTCGCCGCCGCGGGCGTTGTATCATCGGAATCAGCTGTTCCGCTCAAGTCCGCCGCCGCCGCCCGCCCCGCCGACATCGAACTGTCACAGCCGCCTGTTAACGCTGCGCGCGATGATCGAACTCTCGCAGATCGGGAAGCGCTGGCCGGGCGCCGCCGTCGCGGCGCTGAGCGACGTGGATCTGACGGTCGGCGAGGGCGAGCTGGTCGCTTTGCTGGGGCCGTCCGGTTGCGGCAAGTCCACAACGCTTCGGCTGATCGCCGGGCTCGACCGCCCGAGCGCGGGGCGGATCGCCATCGCCGGGCGCGACGTGACCGAGGCCCCGCCCGAGGCGCGCGGGGTCGCCATGGTGTTCCAGAACTACGCGCTGTTCCCGCATCTGAGCGTGCGCGACAACATCCTGTTCGGGATGCAGGTCCGCCGCGCGCCGAAAGCCGAGCAGGCGGCCCGGCTGGCGGAGGCCGCGGCGCTTCTGGGGCTGTCGGAACTGCTCGACCGAAAGCCCTCGGCCCTGTCGGGCGGCCAGCAGCAGCGGGTCGCGCTGGGGCGCGCGGTGGTGGCGCGCAGGCCGATCCTTCTGATGGACGAGCCGCTGTCCAATCTCGACGCGCTGCTGCGGCAGGAGATGCGGCGCGAGTTGCGCGCGCTCCAGCGCAAGCTCGGACTGACGGTGGTGTTCGTCACCCATGATCAGGCCGAGGCGATGAGCATGGCCGACCGGGTCGTGCTGATGCAGGCGGGGCGGATCGTCCAGCAGGACGCCCCCGCCGATCTCTACGCCCGCCCGCGCTGCGCCTTCGCCGCCCGCTTCATCGGCGCGCCGGCGATGAACCTTCTGCCGCTCGAACCCGGCCCCGCCGGGCAGGTGGCGGCGGGGACCGGCTTCGCCCCCGGCGCGCCGCCCGGCGCCGCGCTGTTCGGCGTCCGGCCCGAGGCGCTGAGGCCCGCGGCGCGCGGCCTGCCGGCGACAGTCGAGGCGCTGGAATATCTCGGCGCCGAGACGCTGGCGGTCTGTCGGGTCGGCGCGTCGCCGCTCTCCGTCCGCTTCCCGGGCGCCGACGCGCCGCCTCCCGGAACCACCCTCGCGCTCGGCTGGGACCCCGCCGACGCGCATTTCTTCGGCCCCGACGATCAGCGCGTCGAGGCCGCAACTCCCGCACCCTTCAAGGAGATCGCATCAAGATGACGCTCGCCCGTTTCTCCCTCGCCCCCGTCGCGCTGGCCGGCGCGCTGGCCGGCGCTCTGGCGCTCGGCCTCGGCTCGGCCGCCCGCGCCCAGACCGAAGTCGTGTTCAACTTTCCCGTCGCCGTCGGCGGGCCGGTCGCCGCGATCTTCGACGACTACGCCGCCACCTTCAACGCGGCCAATCCCGACATCAAGGTGACGCCGGTCTACACCGGCAGCTATCAGGACACGATCGCCCGCACCCTGACCCAGATCC